>DATFAW010000347.1:0-8026 GCA_035254165.1 Paludibacter sp. | reverse complement strand
CACAAAAGCGGTTTTGTTTTCTTTCAAATCAATAATCCGGGCTCCGTTTGTCAATTTGCCATAGGTAGTTGCACTACCCGAGAATCGTCCGTAGGCCAGGCAGATTTGGTTTAGCCTGCCTATATAGTCGTTATCATGATCGTGCCCTACAAATGTGCCCATCACGTCGCCCGCCTCATGCATGGCTGCATACATGCCGGTGTTCAGGGCTCCGTAGCATTCTTTTTCATTCCTGTTTCCTATACGTTTATATTTGGTGGAGTCGTTTAGCAAGCCATACTCGCGCAGCGGGATATGAAAAAATGCCAGGGCAGGGTAGGGGTTTCCGTTATTTTCGGCCGTCAGCCCGCGACTGCTTGTGCGGTACCAATTCACTTGGCTGAAATCAAAGTATCCGTACGATTCGTTTTCCACGTTTTTGCAATAGGCATTGGAGTCGAGACCATACAGAATAGCTGCTGTTTGGGTTCCATCGGAATTTTTTATCCGAAGAAAATAGTTGCCGACCCCTTTCACGTCGGCCGGACCGGAGGAGGCGTAGCAGAAGGGTTTGGAAGTAATATATGACATAATCTGAGCTCTGCTTGAGCACTGTTCGTCGTCGTGATTGCCAAACACCACCGCCCACGGAATTTTTCGGTCTGTTACCAAGGTTAACACCTCGTCCCAGGCTTGTTGCATTTTTTCATCAGTCACGATGTCGCCGGTGAAAAATACCAAATCGGGTTTTACCTGATCCAGTATGGTGCCTAAACCTTGCAATGCTTTTGTGGCATTGGCATTGTGAACTTTGTAGTGTATGTCAGTAAACTGAACAATTCTGAAGCGATGATCGGCCCTGAATTTTAGGTCGGCCCTATCTCCGGCTTTAAGTATGAACAGGGGGAGAAAGGCAATCAGCATAAAGAGGATCTTTTTCATGCGTTCATTTTTATTTTTTAGATAGTTGTCGCATGGAACTCGCAATGAACATGGTCTTTGGTTTAAACGCCTGTTTAAATGCTCGTTTCATAAAACGTGATTTTGCTTATCAGTGAATGGATTTAATTATCCGGTGAAAAATGTCGGCATTTTCGTACACACCGATGAAATTTGCGGCACCCGGTCCGTAGGCAAATATAGGCACAAAAACCGGAGTATGATCATCGGACGAATAAACGCCTGTGATACGTCCCGCTTCTTTGTCGCCATCAATGAGTGCCAGTCCTCCCGTTTCGTGGTCGGCGGTAACAATCACCAGGGTCTCACCGTTTTTGTCGGCAAACTTCAGCGCTTCCTGCACGGCAAGGTCGAATCCCAGGGTTTCGATGATGGAACTTGGAAATGAGTTGGCATGTCCGCCGTAATCTATCTTGGCTCCTTCCACCATTAGGAAAAAGCCTTTGTCGTTGGTTAAATGATCAATGGCTTTGGCAGTGGTTTGCGCAAGTAAGTGCAGATTATCTTCGGTGGTGGCTTCGCCCAGCCGTTCGTCGAGAAGAATAATTTTCTGAACAGCCTTGCAGGGCTCATCCACGTTGTGAAGAAAGACATAGCTCTTCTGAAGTTCAGTTTCCAGATTCAGGCTGTCTTTTCTTTTTGTAAAAACACTTTCGCCGCTTCCAGCCAGAAAGTTCAGCTTGGTTTTGAATAGTCCTTTAGTAATTTCGTCGGAATTATCTCTTTCGGTAGAATGTCCGTAGAACACAGCGGGCGTAGCGTCGGCCACATTACCGTTGGTTACTACTCCACAGGTTTTTCCTTCGCCCAACAGCATGTCGGTAAGTGAGGTATTGGGGTTTCCGTTTTCGTCGGTGGAGATGTATCGGTTATTGGTCTTTTTTCCGGTAGCCAGTGCACTGCCTGCCCCAGCCGAGTCTGTAGTAAAGTTGCCCTTGGCCTGCGTGCGCTGAAGTCCTATAAATTTCAGTTGGGTAAATGAAAGCCCGTTATTTACCAGGTCGGCAGCTGCCACCTGGGTTAATCCCATGCCGTCGCCTATCATCAGGATAATGTTTTTGGGTCGGGCATTTTTGCCGTCGTTTTTTCCTGTGGGCCGGTAATAACTAAGGGGAGCCGGCAGTGTGAGCTTTTGGTTATTGAACCCGGCAAAACTTTTGGTTACCTTGTCCAGTTTGTCGGGGCGAACCACTGTGTTACCGGAGCCGATGGTTGTTTTGTTTCCAAAAGCAAAATTGTTATGCTGTTCGTTTCTGAAAAACTCGCAGCATTTTTCAGGATGATCGGTGTTGATAATATCTATGCCCATTACCCGAAAAGTCTGCCAGGTGTTCAGGTTATCGGGACTGCCCCAGAGGCGGATTTTTTTTCCAAGGCTATGCACCTTGCTGATGGTTGCTGTCAGTTTTTCTTTTTCGGTTGGAATAATGCTTCCTTTGCCGTTCCACGTCGAAAACTGCTGAAAAGAGTCGCTGAAAAAAGCAATTCTTTTCAGTTGATCTTCGGAATAATTGTACTTTACATTACCATCAAAAAAAGCAATCCCGGGATATTCTCTGAAGTGTTCGGGCGTGGGGATATCGCCTGTAAAAACAAGGGTGACTGCATACGGATTACGGCTACGGTCGAACACGTCGGGATATTGCTCTATAGAACCAAGTATTGCGGGGATAAGCAACTGCGGATTGGTTTTAATGTCTATCATCAGGTAAAAGGATTTCTCCGAGTTTTTCCATGCTTTGCCTTTGTTTTTGTGAAACTGCCTGACTATAGGCTGTATATACAGATCGTCGAGTGTATTCCCGGCATTTAGTTCCGAGAGTTGGTGTGCCACCAGCACTTTCTTGGTTTCGGGGTCGTAAAAAACATCCGCTTCATACGAATCGGCCATCTGCCCGTAAGCCTCATAAAACGGAACAGTTTGATGATAATCGTTGTGCGAATGAATAAGTATTTCATTTTGTGCCGAAAGACGACCTGATGATACTATTAGGCAGAATATACTCAGGTAAAATATTCTTTTTAAAAGAAGTTTGTTCATAATTTAATTTTAAATGGTTGTTTTTGCTATTCCGGCTGAATCTCTATCTGATAAAATAGGGATAAATGGCGGAGATTTATAAGTGCCCTGACAGGAGAAAAAGCGGAAGGCACATTTTGCAACCTTCCGCTTTATTATACATCTTTAATCAGAACATATTTTCTGTAAATTAGTAACTGTCGTTTTGAATCAGATACCCGGTTTTACTAGAAGCGCCATCAATGGCACTTTGAGGAATAGGGAACAGACGTTTTTTGACATTGCTATCTGTTTTTTCAGTCCAGGTACCTTCATATTTTCCAAAACGAATCATATCGGTACGTCTTTGATGTTCCCAGTAAAACTCAAAACCACGTTCGCGGAAAAGAATATCGAGGGTCATGGCAGTAAGTGGTTGTGGAGTTGCAGCAGGCCTTGCTGTTCTCGATGCTCTTACTGTGTTCACATCGGCCAAAGCTCCGGCGGCATCTCCCTTACGAAGCTTTGCTTCGGCTCTCATCATATACAAATCGGCTAAACGTACGATTACCAAATCGGCTTCTCCTTTGTTACGTCCATCATCCGACGATTTACTCCACTGGTATTTTTCAACGCGGTAACCCGTGTTGTAGTCGCTTCCGGTAGCAGTGAAATCGATTTGCTCTGTAAAATTCACATAAGCATTAGCTTGTGATTTACGCCAATCGCGGATTTTTCCTATTTTGTAACGTCCATCACTGCTTAGAAGAAAAGGTAATTTACTTCCAGTATTTTGCAATCCATATTGCATTCCACGGTAGATACCTCTGTTTACTTCATAATTAGCAGCTGAGATAGCAGAATCTGCCGGGATTATCATCCGTTCCCACCAGAAACGACAATCTGCTTTTGCCGGATCTACCGAACCGTTGGCTTGTACCCACGACTGATAAAAGTCGGACGTAATGGCTGCACCATCCGTTCCGTTTCCTTTTGGATACAATGGGTTGCCGTAAAAGTTACCAGACATGGAGAAATAAGACATACGGTTGTGTCCATTTAGTTCCGGACGTTGATCGACTGCAAAAACCAGCTCTTTATTAGTATGATTATCGTTATTGAAACAAGCAAAAAACTCAGGTGACAGCGCATATTGCCCTGAATTGATGACCAGATTACTGTATTCGATAACTTTATCCATATCGGCCGTGGTAAAATTAAAACTGGTGGCATAAGGGTTGCGCCATACGGTGGCATTGAGGTACAAACGTGCCAAAAGTCCATAAGCACCATATTTGCTTAATCTACCTGGACCAACATCGGTTTTTAAATCGCCAACTACAGCTTCGAGTTCTGACTTAATATACTCCACGGCATCACTTCCGCGCAGAATTTCAGAAAAGTCACTCGAATTATCTTTCTTGAACGTAATTCCCCACAAATCGAGTGTGAACATGTTATAAAAAGCTCTAAGTCCTCTGGCCTCGGCAAGGTAGACACGTGCTTTTTCATTTGTTTTTGCTAATGGGGTAAGCACATTTATGGCTGTTACTGTTTTGGAAATCATGTTTGTCAAATCAGTCCAGCATTGTACTACATTGCTGTGTGTAGGTGTACACGCATGCTGATGTAACTGTAAGTAAATACCATTGTCACCCCAGTCTTTTCCACCCCGGTAAGGAAGAATGGCCTCATCGGTTGAGATTTCCTGAACTGCAAAATACTTAGTATGCTGATAAAAATCGGGCAGTAAAGCATAAGCAGGAGTAATTGTATTCTCAATAAGTGTACTGTCCGATGCTCCACCTGACAATGTTTCATCCAAAATAACCTCTTTCAGGTCGGAGCAACTCCAACTAAACAGAAGGGCAAATGCAAGAAATGCGATTTTATATATATTTTTCATTTTATACTTCAATGATGATTAATTAATAGTGAAATTAAGTCCTACAACAAATGTTCTGGCTTTGGGGTAACCGTTCAAGTCAATACCAAATGATTGTATTCCGTCAATGGAGCTGTTCTGATTTACTTCCGGATCGTAACCGCTATATTTGGTAATTAGGAATAAATTCTGACCCGTAAGCGTCAAACGTAACTCTTTTGCCCATTTTGCAATTCCTAACGAGTTAGTGTTGAAATTGTATCCGAGTGTTAAGTTGCTTAACCTCAGGTAAGCGCCATCTTCGAGATAGCGGGTAGAAACTGAGGCAGAGTTTTTGGTGCTTTCATTCGCATATTCGATAGCTTTAGCAGTAGTATTATTCGAGTTAGCCAATTGAGCCTTGTAAAACTTATTCATTGCCGTATGGTTGAAAATTTTATTCCCCGATACACCATTAAAGTTAGCTGTTAAATCAAATCTTTTGTAACTGAGGTTTAAATAAAAACTATACGTCATGTCAGGCAATGCACTACCTACAACCGAGCTGGCACCATTGTTTGCATAAGTAGATAAGCCATCAGTTCCAATGCCAGTGAATGTTTTCATGTAAAATGAACCTACAGAATATCCATTAACTAAACCATTGATAGTGGCACCTGTTTGTCCAGAACCCTGAGCAGCTCCGGTAGTCAGAATTGTGTAAGGTGAGTTCTTCACAACATTGTCAACAAACGATATGTTACCTCCCAAGCCGTACGAAAATCCGTTGATGTTCTTATGCTGATAATCCAACGAAAGTTCTAATCCTTTATTGGTGATGGTCATATCTTTCACATTCGTCCAATAAGTTGATGCCGGCTGAATAGGATCGGCTGTTGCAACTTTGAGCAAGATGTTGCTGGATACTTTACGAAAATAATCCACCGTTCCGGTAAGTGCTCCACCAAAAAGTCCAAAATCGAGGCCTGCATTACTTTGTGTAGAAACCTCCCATTGAATGTCAGGATTTGCCAAACGGGTATAGGTAGTTCCGGCCACATAATTAGTTGTATTGTCGAGCGGATAGCTGGTAGTACCGGTAATGTTGGTTGTATAGCTTGCTTGCGTAATTTTAGAAGGTATTTCCTGATTACCTGTCTTACCCCAACTGGCACGAAGTTTCAAGTTACTAATGGCAGGAATTGATTTCATAAATTCTTCTTCCGACATTCTCCAACCGGCAGCAAATGAAGGGAATGTACCATATCTGTTGTTTGCCCCAAATTTAGAAGACCCATCTGCTCTCACAGTGGCGGTTAATAAGTATTTGCCCAAATAACTGTAATTAGCTCTTCCAAAGAAAGATTGTAACTCATCAGTTTGAGCCCAACCCGATGGCTGGTTGCTAACTAGCGTAAGCTTTTGACCTAAGCCCGGATTGTAACGTGGCTCGATACCATTATTTGCAAAACCGGTTATGCTCCAGCTTCTATATCTGTCAAAAGTATTTTGATAAGAATGTCCTGCAAGGAACGAAAAATTATGATTCTCTTTGTTTAAAGTGTATGTCAGATAATTTTCAATCAGGGTATTATGCCCATTCATAAATTGCTGAGTCAAACTTCCTTCTTCATAAGGATTGGCATTTGGCATGCTTTGAATATCCACTTCTTTAGAACTGTTTTCGTATCCGAAGTTTAATTTGTAAACCAACCCTTTTGTAATTTCAAACGAAGGAGAAATATTAGCATTAATTTTTCGACTTTCGCCAAACGTTTTATATAATTCCGCATTTATCAACGGATTGGACAAATCTGCAAATTTGGTAGGATCACCATTAGCATCACGAGCCGAATAGGTGGGATTAAAACTCAACATATCCGAAACCAACGAGCCTGAATTTGCATTTACGCTTTTTTCAACACTTGTATTTAAATTATAGTTAATATTTAATTTGCCATTTACGAGCTTCTGATTGGCTTTGAAATTTCCGCTATATCTTTCAAGGCCAGTATTGATAATGATCCCCTCTTGTTTCATATAGCCGGCAGATGCGCGATAGGTGAAGTTATTTGTGCCGCCCTGCAAAGTCAGGTTATGATCTTGTGTAATGGCAGTTCTTGTTAGTTCATCTTGCCAATCGGTATTCCCTCCGCGGTCGGTAAGCTTTCCTCCAATTTCGGTAATTTTTTGACGGAATTCATCGGCACTGAATACACCAATTTTTTTAGCCAGCGTTGATATCCCAAACTTAGATGAAACTGACAACTGTGTATTCCCGGCTTTCCCACTCTTTGTTGTTATTAATATAACACCATTGGCACCACGCGAACCGTAAATGGCTGTAGCAGAAGCATCTTTTAATACATCAATAGATTCAATATCCTCTGAATTAATATTGCTCAACGGGTTATAGTCATCTGATCCTGTGCCAGCTAATCCAACCGGGAATCCATCGATAACGTACAAAGGCCCTGTATTTTCTCTAATACTTCCCTGACCTCTAATAATGATACGTTGCCCACTTCCCGGTGCGCCACTCGAAGACGTTACGTTTACCCCGGCAACTTTACCTTGTATAAGTTGTTCTGGCGAGCTTGCAACACCTTTATTGAAATTGTCGCTTTTTACCGAAGTAACAGCGCCGGTAATATCTTTCTTCTTTTGGCTACCATAGCCGATAGCAACTACTTCAGTCAATAAGGTTGATTCATTAGTAAGTGAAACATCAACAATGGACTGGTTTTCTACTGCAATCTCTTTCTTATTCATACCAACAAAAGAAAAAACAAGCGATTGCTCATTACTTGTTTTTGGAATTTTGTATGTGCCGTTGATGTCGGTTACGGTGGCTATGGAGCTACCCTTAACCAGCACTGTTACACCTGGGAGTGGGTTCTTTTCACTATCAGTAACCCGACCTGTAATATGTTCTGACGCTTGCTGGGCGTTTTTATTGGCTGGTTGCGGCTGCAGCCTATTTGCAAATGAAATTTGGAATGTACAAAGCTGAATGATTGCAATAACAAAAAGCTTTTTTGAACTGTTCCTTAATAGTAATTTTACGTTCATATTTCTAATCTTTTTTACCTGTATTTATTAAATTAACACTCACTTGGAGTTGAATATTGTATCGGTTTTATCTTCTTTTTTTGTCAACTAAATTATTATTTTCTACATAGGCATTTACGGGTATAAATTATTTGTTGGTTGTTTTTTGAACT
>DATFAW010000346.1:0-3177 GCA_035254165.1 Paludibacter sp. | reverse complement strand
AGAAAATATGTTTTGTTTTCGCAATAAATATCCATTATCTATAAAAACAGACTAGTTCATCTAAACGATCAACTATCCAGACTAACAAATACTTTCATTATTATCAACTTGCTTATAAGAAATTCGGTTACATTTCAACTTCTTTTACACAATCACAACAATCAGATTATTAACAAGTCAACATAAACAACAAACTATATGACTAAAAGTCTAATTTTATCAGCAATAATTTGTATTTTTAGTGTCTAATCGGATGTTAATTATTCATTATTCATTATCAAACAGTTAATAGTATGGGAACCAAGAAAAATTTTGTTTTAGACACGAATGTAATTCTGCACGACTATAAATGTGTACACAATTTCGAAGAAAATGATATTTACATTCCAATTGTTGTGCTTGAAGAGCTGGATCACTTCAAAAAAGGAAATGAACAAATCAATTTCAATGCTCGTGAATTTTCTCGTGAGCTGGATTTAATAGCTGATGACAAACTATTCACAAAAGGTGCGGATCTCGGAGATGGGAAAGGGAAACTTTTCATTCTAACCGGCGGTGAGTATCCTGATGTTATTGCTAAATCTTTTATTGAAAAAACTTCCGATCATCGAATTCTGGCAACGACATACACATTACGCGAACAAAAGAAAAAGAACAGGACAATTCTGATAAGCAAAGATATAAACCTTAGAATGAAAGCGCTTTCGTTAGGTCTGGAAGCTGAAGATTACATCAATGACAAGGTTACTGATTTCAATGTTTTCGAAAAAAACTACGAAACATACGAAAACATTGCACCAGAGCTGATTGATCGGCTCTACAGCGGCGATGGTACGATTCCTCTCGACGACCTCGATTTTGCATCCGATATTGAGCCACAAGAATGTTTTGTTTTAAAAAGCGTGCGCTCAAGCGTTTTGGCTCGATACAACCCCATAACCGGCATGGTGAAACGAGTTGAAAAGGAACGCTCATTTGGCATAGAGCCACGCAATGCTGAACAGGCATTTGCGATGAATGTACTACTCGACGAAGATGTCAAATTGGTTGCATTAACCGGGAAATCGGGAACCGGAAAAACATTATTAGCCCTTGCTGCTGCCTTACAAAAAAATGAAGCATACAAACAAATTCTGCTAGCTAGACCGATTGTAGCTTTGGGAAATAAAGATTTGGGCTTTTTGCCCGGCGATGAAAAACAAAAAGTGGCTCCCTATATGCAACCTTTATTCGACAACCTGAATGTGATAAAACATAATTTCTCGTATCAGGGCAAAGAAATCAGGTTGATAGAAGAATTGCAACGAAATAATCAGCTGGTAATTGAAGCATTGGCTTATATCCGTGGGCGAAGCCTGAGCGACACCTTTTTTATTGTCGACGAAGCCCAGAACCTGACTCCACATGAAATTAAAACAATTATTACCAGAGCTGGCGAAGGCACAAAAATAGTATTTACAGGCGATATTCAACAGATTGACTCACCCTATCTCGACATGTTTTCAAATGGATTAGTTTACATGATTGACCGTATGCGAGGACAAAATATTTTTGCGCACATTAATCTGGTAAAAGGCGAAAGAAGCTTTTTATCTGAATTAGCCAGTGATTTGCTGTAGACATAAGACATAAGAGGCAAGAAACAGGTAAAAGATTCCAGAACACTATACTTATTTCTTGCTTCCAATCACCCTTTGATAATTTAATTTTTCCTCAGAAAACGTCTTGAAAAGCATATAAAGCCATCTTCCAATTCTCAAAAAAAGGAAAAGATGCATTCACCAACTGGTTTTTAATTTCAACTAAAAAACTTTTATGACTGATCAGGCCGAAATCACAAACAAACTTGCTACAGAAAATATCGGTAAGCTCATTTGGACTTATTCGCTTCCTGCTATTGTGGGAACTGTCGTAATGTCATTATACAATATTGTTGATCGAATTTTTATTGGTCAAGGAGTTGGACCCTTAGCAATATCAGGTTTGGCACTAACTTTCCCTTTTATGATTTTGCTCATGGCTTTCGGGATGTTGGTTGGAGCTGGCTCTGCAACCAGAATTTCAATTACATTGGGTGAGAACAATAAAAAGAAAGCAGAAAAGATACTTGCCAATGCTCTAATATTGACTTTTATCATTTCAGGGACAGTCGTCATCATTTCCTATATTTTTATGAGCGATGTACTTCGGCTTCTGGGTGGCACGCCAAAAACCATTAGATATGCTGAGGACTTCATGCGCATTATTATTCCCGGAGGCATATTTTCAGCGCTCAGTTTCGGTTTCAACAATATCATGCGTGCTTCCGGCCATCCAAAGAAAGCCATGTATACTATGATAATCTGTGCTATTATAAATGCCGTCTTGGATCCAATTTTTATTTTCGGCTTTCATTGGGGCATACAAGGTGCAGCAATTGCCACTAATATTTCGTACATTGTTGGAACAGTATGGGTTCTGACTCATTTTTTAAAGCCCACTTCCAATATACGCTTTTATCGTAAAAATTTTAAACTGGAAAAGAACATCATACTATCTATTATAAGCATTGGAATGTCGCCGTTTAGCATACAACTGGCAACTTGTTTTGTAGTTGTATTGGTAAATACCACATTGCTTCATTACGGAGGGGACTTGGCAATTGGTGCATTTGGAATTATCAACAGCGTAATCACCTTAATTATAATGTTTATCATCGGGTTAAATCAAGGAACACAACCAATTGTTGGCTATAATTATGGTGCAAAAAGATACGGTAGAATGTTTAAAACCTTAAGATATGCAATAATCATTGCAACTTGTATGACAACTATTGGTTTCATTATTGGAACATTCCTGCCTTCGGCAGTGGTTGCACTTTTCACCCATGATGTTGAACTTCAAGTCATCGCCAGCAAAGCTTTAAAGATCTCGGTCATGCTATTTCCTATAATTGGTTCGCAGGTAGTTATCACCAATTTCTTCCAATCAATAGGCAAAGCAAAAATATCGATCTTTTTAAGCCTGACACGCCAATTTTTGTTTCTAATTCCGTGCTTATTGATTCTACCACCTATGTTCGGACTTACAGGAACCTGGTCGGCTATGCCCGTCTCGGATGGCTTATCATCGATTGTTGCATACTTTACCATATACTTTTACATTCGGAAATTCAAAACCAAATCTATTAAAACCATA
>DATFAW010000345.1:0-11174 GCA_035254165.1 Paludibacter sp. | reverse complement strand
GGGGTCTTTCCGCCCGCGGCGGAAAGACTCCGACAGAACAAAGGAACAAACTAAAAAAACAACCAGGCTAACATGCATAGATCATACGCATTAAGTAACACTCCGTTGTTTATTTAACGCAAATATATAACATCTGTTTTTAACGACCAAACATTTTTGAGGAATATTTTAAATAAAAATAAAAAATTATTCACCAACCTGCCGAGACCCCGCCTGAAGAGGGTTTAACGAAAGAAGCGGAAATCTGCCAACCAAAGTACATCCTCTCACTTTCATGTTCCAGAGTCCCATCTTCGACTAAATGTTTGTTCTTTACAGGAAGATTATTTATGTATTACAGAAAAATTTCCGTAATTTTACGCCCGATTTGAACACCGATTTTATCAATCATCAAACTAAAATAAAATGGCAAAAGAATTTAAGTACCAGGAACCATTTCCACTGGGAAAAGACAAAACCGAATACTATTTGCTTACCAAAGAGCATGTGTCGGTATCGAAATTTGACGGACAGGAAATCCTGAAAGTAGAACCGGAAGCATTAACCGTGTTGGCTCGTGCTGCCATGCGCGACTGCTCGTTTTTGCTTCGCCCAGCACACCAGGCTCAGGTAGCAGCTATCCTGGCTGACCCCGAAGCCAGCGAAAATGACAAATACGTGGCATTAACCATGCTTCGCAATGCCGAAGTTGCAGCAAAAGGCGTATTGCCTTTCTGCCAGGACACCGGAACCGCTACCGTGTACGCTAAAAAAGGAAACGACGTGTGGACCAACGGAACAGACGAAGAAGCGCTGTCGAAAGGCATCTACGAAACATATACCGAAGAAAACCTTCGCTACTCGCAAAACGCGGCACTCAACATGTACGACGAAGTGAATACAGGAACTAACCTACCTGCCCAAATCGACCTTGTAGCCGGACATGGCAACGAATACAAATTCTTGTTTATCGCCAAAGGCGGTGGCTCGGCCAACAAGTCATACCTGTTTCAGGAAACTAAAGCATTGCTGAACCCGGCTTCGTTGGAAAAATTCCTGACAGAAAAAATGAAAACATTGGGAACTGCAGCTTGCCCTCCTTACCACATTGCTTTCGTTATCGGCGGAACTTCAGCTGACGCTTGTATGAAAACAGTAAAACTGGCTTCGACCAAATATTACGACGAACTTCCAACCGAAGGAAACGAGCTTGGACAAGCTTTCCGCGACGTGGAAATGGAACAAAAAATACTGAAACAAGCACAAGCTTCGGGCTTCGGCGCTCAGTTTGGGGGTAAATATTTTGCTCACGATGTTCGTATCGTCCGTCTGTCGCGCCACGGTGCCTCTTGCTTTGTAGGTATGGCCGTTTCGTGTTCTGCCGACCGCAACATCAAAGGTAAAATCAACAAAGACGGTGTTTGGGTTGAACGAATGGAAGATAATCCGGGTCGTTTGATTCCGGAAGAATTGCGCAACGAAGGTGAAGGAAACGCCGTGAAAATAGACTTGAACATGCCAATGAAAGACATTCTGGCTATTTTGTCCAACTATCCGGTTTCAACCCGTCTGTCATTGAACGGAACCATCGTTGTTGGCCGCGACATTGCCCATGCCAAGCTGAAAGAATTGATCGACGCAGGTAAACCGCTTCCTCAATACGTGAAAGACCATCCTATTTATTATGCTGGTCCGGCTAAAACACCTAAAGGAATGCCTTCGGGTTCATTTGGACCTACAACTGCCGGTCGTATGGATTCGTACGTGGATTTATTCCAGGAAAACGGTGGCAGCTTAATCATGATTGCCAAAGGTAACCGCACACAACAGGTAACCGACGCTTGTAAAAAGTACGGAGGTTTCTACCTGGGTTCTATTGGTGGTCCGGCAGCTATTTTGGCTCAACAGAACATCAAGAAAGTGGAATGCCTTGAATATCCTGAATTAGGCATGGAAGCCATCTGGAAAATTGAAGTGGAAAACTTCCCTGCATTCATCCTGGTAGACGACAAAGGAAACGATTTCTTCAAACAAATCAAACCGACCATGGCTTGCTAGAAGACCCCTAACCCCTAAAGGGGAACAAGAAGCGGCTGTATTCACCAAGAGTACAGCCGCTTTTTTCTTTAAGCCCCTTTAGGGGTTTGGGGTCATCATTACAATTTCAACCTTACTCCGACATTAAAACTAGCTCCGGGCTGCGTCAACCCACCATAATCGGCATAAGTAGCATCCAGTATATTATTTACATCAGCAAAAATATCAAAGTGCTTGTCGTTCCAAAGCAATCGTCCATTCAGCAGAAAGTAGGAAGAATAATCAACGAGTTTCGCCGTTTTGAAATCGGTATACTGCCCTGCCCTATCGGAATACGAACCAATCCACGAAGCCGAAAGATTGCTCCAGATTTTATGTTGAATGGATAAAGTCACTTTATTCTTCAGGTAATCCAATGCATATTTGGAGTCAAAACCCGAAGCCGATTTATCCATATTCAGGTACGAATAAGTCACCGAAATTTTATTCAAAAACGAATGGCGGAAGTAATAATCAAAGGCGATATCAGCACCAACAGCATCCACATTCGTCAGGTTGCGGCTTTGCCATTTGGTAGAATCAGGAGCCTTTGTCCAGTCGATCACATCTTGCCCGAAACGTTTAAAGATGGTAGCATCCAGTTTCCAGTCCGACTGCTTAATTTTTGTGCCCACTTCGATAGTTTGCGATTTCTCAGGCTTCAGGTTCGGGTTAGCCAACTGCGTAGCACTTTTATAATACAAATCGGTGAAAGTCGGGAGGCGAACAGCCGAGTTAGCATCGGCGAAAACACGTACATTTTCGTTGAATGCATAAGCTACGTCCACTCCTCCGTAAGCGTTCGTTCCAAAAGACGAACTATGAGTGGCAGCTACTCCTGCTGAGAAATACCAACGTTTTACGTTCAGGGTCTGATCAAGAAAGCCTGTAGCCAGAAACCGGTTGGCATCACGCGTAAAGAACTTGTTGGTCTCGAACGGAACTTCCTTTTTATCGGACATCAAATCGCCCAACACATTACTAAAAATATGTTCGTTCCGAATATCAGCTCCAAGGGTTGTTTTTCCAAGTTTAGACAGATAAGACGCTGACACTTTTCCCCCGGTGACATCCGTCATATGATAATTATGTCCGGTATACCAGGCAGGCGCCCCTACATTATCGCGGAATAATTCAAATCGATCGTTATGACGACGCCAGTAAGCTTGCGCCGTATACGAAAACTTGCCTTTAGTCAACGACCAATTCAACGCTGCAAGAAAGGTTTTGGAATTCTCAAACTGATTGGGGTAAGCAAAACTATAAAAGGCATTCGATCCGAATTCTTTCAATTGAGCCGCCAATTGCAAATCAAACTTCCCGGCACTTTTTGTTTTCAAAACCGATTGAATAAATGCGCTCGACAAGTCATAATCGGTATTGGCAATGTAGCCACTGCTACTATTGTGCGACACAGAAGCAAACGTATGAAACTTCTCCGTGCCAAAATTACCCGAAACCGATTCACCAAAAGTATTGAAACTTCCGGCAGTCAGTTGGGCATTCAGCGCTTTCTTATCGGAGTTCTCAGTAACGATATTAATTGCTCCGCTGAATGCATTCGGTCCTAACACACGCGCCGACGATCCTTGCAATATCTCCACCCTACTCACATCCGATAAATTCAACGGAATATCCAGGTTGAAATGTCCGGTTTGTGGATCGGTAATGTTCACACCGTTCAGAAGCACCAACACTTGGTCGAACGAACCACCACGCACTGAAATATCGGCTTGTGTACCATTTGTACCACGTTGGCGGATATCAATACCCGAAACATAATCCAATAACTGATCGATGCTCTGTACTGCCGTGCGCTTAATCTCGGCTTTATCAATAACCGTCAGCACACGCCCCATTTCGGAGTAAAGTTTATTACGGGTAGTATTAACCTCAACATCTGAAAGGTTTACCGAGTCAGCCTTCTCCTGACTTCGAACAGCCTGAAAGGCAACTAAGCTAATCAACGAAAAAAGAATAAAAAATTTTCTCATAATGAATAAAATAAAAAACGGTTGAAACGAGACTAGCTCATTTCAACCGTTGGTTTAAATAATAAATATGTGTTTACACCGCACGCAGCGGCACTTTCGAAAGTTTTTTCCAATAAAACAGATTCCTGCAATTGGGCAATTGCAAGTTCCAAATCCGCCTGTTCTTTGATCTTCTCGGGCGATTCCGATTCCGAATCATTTACACAAAGCGAAAATGCGGATGTTCCAACCGCTTTCTGAAGCGATTTATCGCAAATGGAAATCGCCACACTGCCAATGGTTACACTGCAAGCCAGACTACAAAAAATAGCATATCCTGCCCTGCTCCAACGACGGAACCGGATCGATTTTGCATTATGCAGTTTAGTTGACTTCATTGTTTGTGTTTGTTTTGAAGGCGCAAAAGTAAGCAAAAAACATTTTAAAAATGGCATTTTAAAAGAAAAGGTGCTCCTGAAAAACAGAAACACCTATCTAAATATCATGTTTGCAAACTATTGTCGCAAGAAATTTTTTCTATTCAATTTACCAGTCCAAACATCCGACAAGCTGGTAGAACCAGTATTTCCACCTATGACGAAGATCCGGTTTGATTTCTGAATCTCTTCTTTTAAAGCTACCGAATTAATTTTGTCATACGTTTTTGCTCTCAGCACAACCGCCGATTGATAGCTGCGTGGAAGTACATTAGTCGGAAAAACGTTTGCTGTATCCGGTAGTTGCCAGCTTAAGCCTTCGTCTTTCGATACTTTATAGTAATTTTTACCATTATCGGTTCTCATACCAAAAACAAGTAATTTGCTATCGTAAGAAATTACCGATGCACCAACTGCCAGCGTGTCCAACGTATGGTTCTCATTTCTAAAATCAATCCAATAAGTTCCATTTTCCGTACTCCATCTATTATTGAGGGGAGTTCCGCTTGCAGAGTACCCACCAACAACCAGCGCTTCAGCCTTTCCTGTAGGCGAAGCAAAACTTACCGAAGCAAAATCACGAACCGGGAAATTTGCAGGAAACTCATCTGTAGTTGCAGTCCATATGTCTCCATCCGGAGAATAAGCGAAGTGCAAGCTTAAATCAGCCGATTGAACTACCGCCCATAAGTTACCATTTAAAGCAAAAAGCAGTGATTTGAATATAAACTTATCAGATGTTTTTTTTATCCAGTCAGCCCCGTTGGCTGAAGAATAAATATTGGAGCCATCCTGAGTCAAATATAATTTTCCATTAAACAAAGTCATATCTCCAAGCGAAGTACTCGTTGGTAATCCTGCAACGGTTGTATCTTTCCAACTGTAACCATCATTCGAAACAGACAAATAACTACTTGAATGATCGTTCGAATAATAGAATAACCTGTTCCTTAGGGTAACCGCCTTCTGGCTTGTGGCATTAATTGAATTCAGGTTATCAGATGCTTTTCCCCAAATGTATTTTTCAGGATTAACCTGATGCACATTTACTTTAACTGTATAGATTTTAAATGTTTTACCATCCGAAGCGTAGTTTTTTACAGTGATTGGCTGTCTGAAGTCAAGAGTATCTTTTCCTGTCAGCAAGGCTGAGTCTTTTTTGTACTTGTAACCCGGGAGAAAGTACAACATCGTACCCGCAGTACTTGTGAAACCAAAAGTGGGATTCACACTGTCAACCCGGGTTTTAAACGGCAGGGAATCAACATTAGTGATTGTTTTACCATCAGCATCTAATGAAAATACAGCCGTGCTTATATACGGAATGCTATCATTTTTTGCAAAGGTCAATGAAGTAATTGACGCGTCAGTTGATGTTACAGTTGTATTGTTACTGCTTCCCAGACATGAGCTAAGTAAAACGATTATGGAAAAAAGGAGAATAAACCTGAAAAAAGTAAATTTCATATTGACAAGTATTTATTGAATGGACAAAGTTAAAAACATTTTAGATCATCTAAACCGCTCTGACAAAGATTTATTATTTTTTATCATTCAGACCAAGATATTTAGAGGCAATGAACAAATCCGGGTAAAACTTCACATAAAAGCAGGGCTTTACCGCCAAAAAACTTTTAATTTAATTCAACCATTACCGGACAATGATCAGAATGAACAACATCCGAAAGTATTGCAGCTGATTTTAATCTGTCACGAAGCGACTCGGTCACCCAATGATAATCAATCCGCCAACCGGCATTGCGAAAACGTGCTCCACCGCGGTAACTCCACCAACTGTATTGTTCTGCACGTTGATCGAAAACGCGGAAAGAATCTACCATACCAGCATCCTGATATTGATCTAACCAGTCACGTTCTTCGGGCAAAAAACCTGAAACTCCGTTTTGGCGTTCGGGATGATTTATATCAATCGGTTTATGGCATATGTTATAATCGCCACATACAACCAGATTCGGCCTGGTTTTGCGCAACTCTGCTATAAATGGACCGAAAGCCGCAAGAAATTCCATTTTGAAATCCTGCCGCTCGTCGCCTGACGAACCGGAAGGCACATAAACGCTTATAACAGACAAATCACCATAATCGGCACGAATCACACGTCCTTCTGTGTCGTAACGCGGATCATCCATACCAGTCACAACTTTATCAGGAGCTTCCTTGCTAAGAATAGCCACTCCACTATATCCTTTTTTCTCGGCAGAATGTAAATATGAGGTATAACCCAGCTCAGCGAAAAGCATAGTATCTATCTGATCGGGTTGAGCTTTAGTCTCTTGAAGACAAAGCACATCGGGATCCTCGGCTTGTAACCACTCGGTGAAATTCTTACTCAAAGCAGCCCGAATCCCGTTTACATTATAGGAAATAATCTTCATTGATTGGCTTTTCTAACTTGTTTGAATAATTGAGAAGCGAAAACAAAATTATTTAACGCCTCATTGTCAACATGAAAAATATCATCTTTACTCCCCTGCCAGGCCATTTCACCTTTTTCAATAAAAATAATGTTCTCACCTATTTCCATGACCGAATTCATATCATGCGAATTGATAATAGTAGTAATACCAAACTCGTGCGTGATTTCATGAATAAGCCGATCGATAATCAACGATGTTTTCGGATCGAGGCCGGAATTCGGTTCATCGCAAAACAAATACTTCGGTTGCAAAGCAATGGCACGGGCAATGGCAACACGCTTTTGCATACCACCACTTATTTCTGAAGGAGCTAAACCAAACGATTTTTCTTCGAGGCTGACATGTTTCAGGCAGAAATATGCCCGCTCTGTCATTTCCTCTTTTGAAGTCGGCGAAAACATTTCAAGTGGGTATATTACATTTTCCAACACACTCAACGAATCGAAAAGAGCTGAACCCTGAAACAACATACCAACTTCACGACGCAAGAGACGGATGTCGCTCATGCGCATATCCGGCAAATTACGTCCATCGTATTCAATACGACCGCTATCGATGCGATGCAGTCCGATAACGCTTTTCATCAAAACCGTTTTACCAGAACCACTTTGACCAATAATCATGTTCGTTTTTCCTGTTTCAAATATGGCAGAAACATTCTTCAGCACATGGTTTCCTTCAAAGGATTTATCTACATTTTTTACTTCAATCATTTTTGTTTATAAGGTTTGAAATCTTATTAAGTCTGATAGCTATTAGTTATCAACTGTCAACTAATTGAGCATAATTTTGGTAATAAGAATGTTGAAAAACAGAATCAAAACACTTCCATTTACAACCGCATTTGTACTGGCCTTTCCCACATCAAGAGCACCTCCATAAGAATAATATCCATAATAGGCCGCCACCGACGAGATGATAAATGCAAAAATCATTGATTTCAGCAAGGAGTAAAAAATATAAAATGGAACAAAATTATACTGTATCCCAATCAAATAATCACCAGTAGTCATAATACTTGTAAGAATTCCAACGAAATATCCGCCAACCAAACCTAACCCCATACTAAAAATAACCAGAAAAGGCATCATAATGATAAATGCCGTAATTTTAGGTAAGATCAGATAATTGGCTGAATTCACTCCCATAATTTCCAAGGCATCAATTTGCTCGGTAATACGCATTGTACCAATTTCAGAAGCAATATTCGAACCTACTTTCCCGGCCAGAATAAGACATAAAATAGTGGACGAAAACTCCAGTAACAACGTATCACGCGTAACCAAACCAGTGGTATAAACAGGTAGAAGTGGATTGGACGTGTTCAGTTTGGTTTGCATGGTCATAATGAATCCAATGAAAACCGATATAATAGCTACAATAGGTAGCGACTGCAAACCCAGTTTCTCAAGTTCCTTTGGGAATTGTCGAAAAAACATTTTCCATTGGTCAGGCTTTGCGAAAACCCGTCTCATTAACAAAATGTACTTCCCGGTATCACTTAACATACTCATGATCGAAAGTTATAAGTTATTGGTTATTAAATGTAAGCAATTCATCTCCAAGAAAGAATCTGATTTACAACTTAAGGTGCAAATATACTCTTTTTTTGAATAACTGTAAAACGGGAAATTTAGGAATAATTATCAACAAAAAAAGAGAAATCCGTTTTGCGAATTTCTCTTTTTTTGTTTCTTCTCGGAAGACGATAATTATACGCGTCTTTCTTTGATTCTTGCTTTTTTACCTGTAAGTGCACGTAAATAGTACAATTTAGCACGACGTACTTTACCGCGTTTGTTAACGGAGATACTTTCGATAAAAGGAGAATCCAATGGAAAAATACGTTCTACTCCAATATTACTTGAAATTTTGCGAACTGTAAAACGTTTTTTGTTTTCGTGTCCGACGATTTTAATAACATCACCACGGAATTCCTGGATACGCTCTTTGCTACCTTCAATAATACGGTAAGCTACTGTTACAGTATCACCGGCTTTGAATTCAGGATGTGTTTTGTCAACAAGAAATGCTTGTTCGGCAACTTTAATTAAGTCCATTATTGCTCTTTGTTTAATTAATAATATGCGCAATATTCACAGACCTCTCTTATTCTGTCAGAGATTACGCTAAAATTCGGACTGCAAAAGTACTGTTTTTTTTCTATTAGACAATAAACCATCTGTTTTTTTCATACCAATATAAAAAATAGCGGGCTAAAAGACCTAAAAAAACACGTTTAACTGCTCTTATTCAGATGAATTGCGAAATAAAATAGATATTGAATTATTTTGACTAACTTTGCAGCCTCAAAAAAAAGATTGTATTACATGCAAAAAATTAGAAACATTGCTATTATTGCCCACGTTGACCACGGAAAAACAACTCTGGTTGACAAGATGTTATTAGCCGGACATTTGTTCCGCGACAACGAAACAACTGGCGAGTTAATTATGGACAATAATGACCTTGAACGAGAAAGAGGCATTACCATTTTAGCCAAAAACGTTTCGATAGATTATCTTGGATACAAGATTAATATTATTGACACTCCGGGTCACTCCGATTTTGGAGGTGAAGTGGAACGCGTATTGAACATGGCCGATGGCGTACTTTTATTAGTCGATGCCTTCGAAGGACCAATGCCACAAACTCGTTTTGTATTGCAAAAAGCATTACAAATGGGATTAAAACCTATTGTGGTTATAAATAAAGTAGACAAGCCTAACTGTCGCCCTGACGAAGTTCACGAAATGGTTTTCGACTTGATGTATAACCTCGATGCGACTGAAGACCAGTTGGATTTCCATACCATTTATGGTTCGGCAAAAAACAACTGGATGTCTGAAGACTGGAAAAATGAAACAACCGACATCATACCTTTACTCGATGCTATTATCGAACACATTCCGGAACCTGAATTTTTAGAAGGAACTCCACAAATGCTTATCACCTCACTCGATTATTCATCGTATGTAGGTCGTATTGCAGTAGGACGTGTTCATCGCGGCACTCTACGCGAAGGCATGGATGTAAATTTAGTAAAACGAGATGGAACGACAATTAAATGTCGTATCAAGGAATTACATACATTTACAGGATTAGGACGTACACGTACTGCCGAAGTAAAATCGGGTGATATTTGCGCCTTAGTTGGTATCGAAGGTTTCGAAATTGGCGATTCAGTTTGCGATTTACAAAATCCCGAACCACTAACTCCCGTGGCAATTGATGAACCAACTATGAGCATGGTGTTCACTATTAACAATTCACCATTCTTCGGGAAAGAAGGTAAGTTTGTTACTTCCCGTCATATTCAAGACCGCCTTACTAAAGAATTGGATAAAAATCTGGCATTACGTGTAGAGAAAAATCCAGATTCAGATGTTTGGCATGTTTATGGACGTGGAGTGCTTCACTTATCCGTTTTGATTGAAACTATGCGTCGCGAAGGTTATGAATTACAGGTGGGCCAACCTCAGGTAATTTTCAAAGAAATCGACGGAAAGCGTTGCGAACCAATCGAACAATTATCTATCAATCTTCCGGAAGAATGTTCAGGTAAAATTATCGAGATGGTTGCTATACGTAAAGGCGAGATGCTTAGCATGGAAGTCATGAATGACCGTATTCAGTTGGAATTCCAAATTCCATCGCGTGGAATTATCGGACTGCGTAACAGTGTTCTAACTGCATCAGCAGGTGAAGCTATTATGTCCCACCGCTTTTTAGAATACCAACCATACAAGGGACACATAGAAAAACGTACTAACGGTTCGATCATTGCTATGGAAGGTGGTACTGCTTTTGCTTATTCCCTGGATAAATTGCAAGATCGTGGAAGATTCTTTGTTTTTCCACAAGACGAAATTTACGCAGGACAAGTAGTAGGCGAAAGCGCGAAAGAAGGTGACATGGTAGTGAATGTAACTAAACCAAAGAAACTTACAAATATGCGTGCTTCTGGTGCTGATGATAAAGCTAAATTGATTCCGCCGGTAGTATTCAGTCTGGAAGAAGCATTAGAATACATCAAAGAAGATGAATACGTAGAACTTACGCCAACCTGTATTCGCTTGCGTAAAATTTATCTTGACGAGAACGAACGCAAACGTATGACACGAAAATAATTATTGGCAATATTCAATTGACAACTTATACTAAATCTAGAAATGGAGAAGCAACAAACAAGTTACTTCTCCATTTTTGCTTTAAATAAAGCGGGTTCAACCGGATCAATTAAATAGCTGAAATTCATAATCAAAACCATT
>DATFAW010000344.1:0-3444 GCA_035254165.1 Paludibacter sp. | reverse complement strand
TGCAAAGGTAGAATTTTTTCCCGTAAGTTACAACCCATCAGCATTGTTCGAATTGTAAAAGTTGCCCATGAGCTTCAGATTTCGTATTTTTGCAGCATGAAGCGTTTTCTACTATATTGTTTGGTTGCGGTTTCACTCTTTATCGGGGTGAATGGCACATCCGTACTTAGAAGTGAACGGGTTCTGGCTCCGACAAGCGCAACTACCCACAAGCAGGCTTTACCTGAACATCAGCATTCATACCTTTCGGCTACCGACATGTTGGTTTCTGTGGGGATGAGAAATGAACAGGTCCATCTGACCAATTTGCTTCAATGTTTTTCATGCCGTGTTAGCAGCTCCTTGTCGAATGCATTTCGTGTCAGCTATTTTCAGCAAATAGCGTTACTTCATTACTCCAAATTCGATACTGTTTTTTCGCTAAAGTCGGCATTTAAGCAGTTAGATGGGTATTATTTATACCATCTTCGCAAACTCCTGATTTGATTCCCTGAGTCTTTCTCTTATCGTTCTGCCAGAACAACCATTTCAAAAATAATCAATTAAATTACAAATAATAGTTTGTGAGCATGCTTGTTATGTTCATAAGCGCAACTATATTCTTATGGAAAAAAATGAATCAATAGAACATGTTTTAGATAACATGGAACCAAAAATAGTTTATAAAAAGAAGAGCTCAGCATTAAAAAGCCTGTTGTTGATTGCAATTGGAATCTTGTCATTTGCGGTTTATACTTCGTTCGAATGGCAACCCAATGATGCATTTCCACATTTTCTTTTTATTGTTGGATTTACGAGTGTTATTGTCGGCATTTTGCTGTTATGTTTCAGAAAGAGCCACTATGTTTCGGTGGAAAATAATCAAAGGCTGAAGGCTGCTGAGCTCTACTTTGATATGAATGAGCAAGGCAAGCTGGTAAGAGCACTTGAATCGGGCGCACTGGCCGAAATAAAACACCTAAAATCAGCAATTGGTGCCGGTTTGCGACTTCGTGTTTTAGCTACAAGCGATGGACAAGTCTGTCTGTCGCAAGTGATAGCTTATAGTTCAGATGGACATGTGAATATTACTTCGCCCAGAACACATTCATTGTCCGAAGCTCAGCTATTAAAAGATGCCATTCAGAAATAAATAATTAAGCGATAATAAAAGCCACTTGATACGCAACAATGCATATTAAGTGGTTTTTTTGATTTGTATACCTGCACATATCTTTGTATTTCAATCTTCGGACGTAAGGTAAATTGGGCAAAATCAAGAATAATTATTACTTTTACGCAAAATTTGAAGTAATTTGACAGTGTAGTATGCATTGTGCCGATAAAAAGAAAGTGTAAGCGCATTTTTATTATCATAAATACAAAACAATGAAACAAGAAAAAGTTGGATGGAAGTATAAACTTCCATTTTTATTATTAGTTGTAATTGCATTATTGTCACTCATTCCGGTGAAATATGCAAATGAAATGCCCAAAGGCGTTGTAATTGATCATGCTGATACGGCATGGATGCTCATGGCTTCGGCTTTAGTCCTTCTTATGACCCCCGGATTAGCTTTTTTTTATGGCGGGATGGTGCGTTATAAAAATCTTGTATCTACCCTTTTACAGAGTTTTGTGGCACTGGGTATAATCAGTGTCCTTTGGATTGTAGTAGGTTTTAGTTTGGCTTTTGGCGATAGCATTGGTGGCTTTATCGGAAATCCGTTCACGTTTGCTTTTTTCAGAAATGTGGGTATTGCACCAAATCCTGCATTTGCGGCAACCATTCCATTTGCATTGTTTGCAATGTTTCAATTGAAATTTGCCATTATCACACCGGCATTAATCACAGGTGGATTGGCCGAGCGTGTTCGCTTTTCATCGTTGATGCTTTTTATTTGCCTGTTTTCCTTATTTATTTATGCACCTTTGGCTCACATGACCTGGCATCCCGATGGCATTTTGCGTAGCTGGGGAGTGCTTGACTTTGCCGGCGGGACAGTGGTTCATATTTCTGCCGGATTTGCGGCATTGAGCGGTGCTATCTTTTTGGGACGCCGCAAAGGTAAAACCGAAAATAAACCGACTAACATTCCATACATTTTGCTCGGGACAGGTTTGCTCTGGTTCGGCTGGTTCGGTTTTAATGCCGGATCTGCTTTGGCTGCCGATGGAGTTGCTACAACAGCTTTTGTGAATACTAATATTGCTTCTGCCACGGCAATGCTTACCTGGTTGCTTGGCAACGGTGCATTAGGTAAAAACCGATCGGCTGTAGGTGCCGCAGTAGGTGCTGTAGTTGGACTTGTTGCTATAACTCCTGCTGCCGGATATGTAACTGTCGGTCAAAGTATTTTTATTGGATTTACGGCTGCCATGGTTAGTTACACCGCGGTTCGGTTCAAATCAAAAACGAATATCGATGATACGCTTGATGTATTCTCTTGTCATGGTTTAGGAGGTATTGTGGGCATGATTCTGACAGGTGTTTTTGCTAAAAACGTAGGCCTGACCTCGGGCGAAACACATACTTTCCTTTTCCATTTGTTGGCTTTAGTGTTGGTTAGTGTTTTTACATTCGGAGGTTCATATTTACTATACAAGATTACTGATATGATTTTACCTATGCGAGTTACCCCGGAACAAGAGGAAAAAGGCCTAGACATAACCCAGCATGGAGAGGATGCTTTTGATTTTATTCCACGTTAAACTTATTTCCAGGATAATTTTTAATATGATTATCCGCAAAGCGTTCTAATAAATAGAATTATTCCGTTTAAGTTGGGTCTCGCGAGTTCCAACTCGCGAGATTCATATAATATTGCGAGTTAGAATTACTTCCTTCGGTCGTAACCGTTGGTTCGCAAGACCCAATTCAAATTTATTCGTTGAAATTCACTGAATCCTGTAGCAAAATCATGCTATTCACCCCACCCATTAGGCATTTGAGATAGGTAGAAAGAGATAATTAGGGTCTGCTGAAAAGGTCTTAATCTAATATTATATATAAATGCAATACAATCACACTTTGCATTTCAATGTACAAGGTTTTTGCAAATATTCTCTCAATTTCTTTGTACACATATTCCGGTGCTTCCGTCAAGCCGGAATGTTACGCCTGCACCTCTGGTTGTTTTTTATCACAAGTATCTACAAATGTAACGGTGCTCTGCACCTGAATAATAATTACTCGTATATGAGCTTAGGTGCAGAGCACCATAATCTTTGTAGCAAAATCAGGAACACAAACCGAAGGTGCAGAGCACCGGAATATATAAACAGGTCACAACAACAGAATATCGTTTATCTAAATCTATCCGGACTACATTTCTTCAATAATGATTGTCTGTATTCTTCAAAATCACCGTTCTATTTTCATATATGATTATTCGATATTTATCCTCATCAATCCCATTAGGTGGGGTGTAAAAAATCAGGGTTTACTTTTAAAAATATACGTTC
>DATFAW010000343.1:0-4916 GCA_035254165.1 Paludibacter sp. | reverse complement strand
GTGCTTTGACTGCACAGGCGCAACCCTCTTCAAAATTAGGTGTAAACAGCATCGATGAAGTGGTTAAAGCTATGACGCTTGAAGAAAAAGCCCAGTTTCTGATTGGTGCTTCGATGGAAAATTTCAGCGGCGTAGGAACCGTTGTTGGTAACACAATGAACCTGGTGCCCGGAGCTGCCGGAACTACTGTTCCAATTCCACATTTGGGCATTCCTGCAACTGTTGTAGCTGATGGCCCTGCCGGACTGCGCATTGCTCCAACCCGCGACAATGACAAAGAAACTTACTATTGTACAGGTTTTCCTGTTGCTACTGCGCTTGCTTCTACCTGGAATCCGGCTTTAGTAAGAAAAGTCGGTGAATCTATGGGTAACGAAGTTCTGGAGTATGGTTGCGATGTGTTGCTGGCTCCGGGAATGAATATCCACCGCAATCCGCTTTGTGGACGTAACTTTGAATATTATTCTGAAGATCCGCTCATTGCAGGTAAAACAGCTGCAGCAATGGTCAATGGTATCCAATCGCAAGGTGTAGGTACATCTATCAAGCATTTTGCAGGCAACAACCAGGAAACATTGCGCACCAAAAACGATGCCCGCATTACCCAACGTGCTTTACGCGAAATCTATCTGAAAGGTTTTGAAATCGCCGTTAAAGAAGCACAACCATGGACTGTAATGTCGTCTTATAACTACATTAATGGTACTTATACACAGGAAGATTACGAATTACTTACAACCATTCTTCGCGACGAATGGGGTTTTAAAGGATTGGTAATGACCGATTGGACCGGACTTCGCAACACAGCTGCCCAGGTTCATGCCGGCAACGATCTGATGATGCCCGGTAAGGCGGAGCAGACAAAAGATATTATAAATAAAGTAAAAGGTGGCCAGTTGGCCGAAGCCGATGTAGATGCTTGTGTAAAAAGGATGCTTCAATACATCATGCTTACTCCACGTTTCAAACAATACAAATATAGCAACAAACCTGACTTGAAAGCACATGCAGACATTGCCCGCAATGCTGCTGCCGAAGGAATTGTACTGCTGAAGAATGATGACGCTACTTTGCCACTTGCTTCAGGTTTGAAGAATATTGCACTTTTTGGTATTACTTCGTACGATTTTATTGCAGGTGGTACCGGATCGGGCGATGTAAATAAAGCTTATGTAGTTGACTTGCAACAAGGTCTCCAAAATGCAGGCTTCGGTGTACAACCAAAAATCAAAGCCGTGTATGATAAGTTCAAAGCATATGAAAGTGAAAAACTTCAGGAAATAAATAAACAACGTGGCTGGTATTTAGGTCCGTTGCGTCCATCGGAACCGGTAATTGAACAATCATTTATCGATTTCCGTGCCCAGGATTCTGAAGTGGCTATTATTACTTTTGGCCGCAATTCAGGCGAAGGTAATGATCGTCGTATCAATGGCGATTTCGAGTTGAGCAAAGCTGAACGTGCCTTACTCACCGATGTTACCCGTGCTTTTCATGCTAAAGGTAAGAAAGTGGTTGTTATCCTCAATGTAGGTGGCGTTATCGAAACAGCTTCGTGGAAACACTTGCCTGATGCTATTCTATTGGCCTGGCAAGCAGGGCAGGAGGGTGGTAATACAGTGGCTGATGTGTTGAAAGGAAATGTCAATCCTTCCGGTCGTCTGCCTATGACCTTCCCTATGGATTATACCGATCATCCTTCGTCGCGCAACTTTCCTGCCGGGTTTGTTTCTAACTGGGACGATGAACAAAATGGTACTCTGACGAACAAAAAAGACATTGGCTATACCAATTATGAAGAAGATATCTGGGTAGGTTACCGGTATTTCAATACTTATAACAAGGAAGTATCTTATCCTTTCGGTTACGGACTTTCTTATACAACATTTAATTACAGCAATGCCGGCATCAAAAAAGTTGGCAACGAATGGAAAGTTTCGGTGAAAGTAACTAATACCGGAAAGGTGGCCGGGAAAGAAGTTGCTCAGGTCTATATCAAAGCTGCTCCGGGCGATGTAAAGAAACCTGCGTGCGAACTTAAGACATATGGTAAAACTCAATTATTAGCACCGGGACAAAGCGAAACGTTGACCATGAGCATTAAAAATGCTGATTTAGCTTCGTTCAACGAAATGAAATCGGCATGGATAGTAGATGCTGGACAATACACAGCGCTTGTTGGTGCTTCTATTGCAGACGTTCGTCAATCGGTAAAGTTTTCAGTTGACAAACCGCAAATTACCGAAGTACACAATGTGCTAAAAATGAAAAACGAAATTAATCGGATGAAGTAAGATTAATTCAATACTTATAATGAAAAAGACATGGTTTCAGCTAGAAGCCGCGTCTTTTTTGCTTTATAATTATCAAGCTTTAAATTAGTTTACTGTCTTATTATGTAAGATTAGATAGATTGAAATATCAGCCTAAAAATCTGGAGCACTGGTTTGTGTACAAAAAACAAGATTTAGTTGCAGGAATAACAACAATATGACATTTTATGGTGTTTTTAATATATAGATAACTCATACTTTAAAGCAGCCATATCATGAAAGCAGAACAAGTTATTGACGATTTAAAACAGCGTTTTCCGAATGAACCGGAATACCACCAAGCCGTAGAAGAAGTATTATTTTCTATTGAAGAAACTTACAATGCGCACCCTGAATTCGAAAAACAAAACATTATCGAACGCATTTGTATTCCCGACCGTATATTCTCGTTCCGGGTCAGTTGGGTGGACGATAAAGGGTTTGTGAAAACAAACATGGCTTATCGGGTGCAACACAACAATGCCATTGGCCCTTACAAAGGTGGAATCCGTTTCCACGAATCTGTTACTCCTTCTATCCTGAAATTTCTTGCTTTCGAACAAACATTCAAAAATGCACTTACAACCTTGCCAATGGGCGGTGCCAAGGGTGGTTCAGATTTTAATCCGCAAGGTAGGTCGGATAGTGAAATTATGCGGTTTTGTCAGGCTTATATCCTTGAGTTGTGGCGTCACATTGGCGCTGAAACCGATGTTCCGGCTGGTGACATTGGCGTTGGTGGTCGTGAAGTGGCTTATATGTATGGCATGTATCGCAAGCTGGCTCACGAAAATACAGGTACATTTACCGGGAAAGGACTGGAATTTGGTGGCTCGCTAATTCGCCCGGAAGCAACCGGTTACGGCAACATTTACTTTTTGATGAATATGCTGAAACGAAAAGGAATTACTGATTTGAAAGGACAAGTAGTGGCCATTTCCGGCTCTGGGAATGTGGCAACATATACAGCTGAAAAAGTCATCGAATTGGGTGGCAAAGTAATCACCATGTCTGACAGTAACGGTTATATCTTTGACCCGGATGGAATTAATACAGAAAAACTGGCCTTTATTTTTGATTTGAAAAATATCAGACGCGGACGAATCAAGGAATATGCTGAGAAATATGGTTGCAAATATGTTGAAGGTCAACGTCCGTGGGCAGAAAAATGTACCATTGCATTGCCTTCGGCCACTCAAAACGAGATTTACGAACACGATGCTGAAATGCTAGTCAATAATGGTTGTATTGCTGTTTCCGAAGGAGCAAATATGCCTTCAACCATCGAATCTGTGGATATATTCCTGAAAAATAAAATTCTGTTTGCACCGGGTAAAGCAGCCAATGCGGGTGGTGTTTCGGTTTCCGGATTGGAAATGTCGCAAAATGCCATGAAGCTGAGTTGGCCAAAAGAAGAAGTCGATAAACGATTACAGGATATTATGGCAAGCATTCACGAAGCATGTGTAAAATATGGTACCGAACCCGACGGTTTTGTAAACTACGTGAAAGGAGCTAATATAGCCGGTTTTATGAAAGTGGCCAAAGCTATGATGGCACAAGGAGTACTTTGATTAATCAAGAGCTAAGAAAGGGATTCTTAAAATTAGAAGTCTTAGCATCTAAGTCTAAAATCTTGGCTCTTGAATCTAAATATTATATGAAAAACATCGTAGCACCAGCTATACTGACAATTGCTCCAATGACCTGTTGAGGTCTGATTTTTTCTTTAAACATAATAGCCGACGGTACGATAATAAAGATGGGAACGAGAGCCATCAAAGTAGAAGCAATACCGGTCTTGGTCTGTTGAATGGCAAAAAGTCCCAATGCAACACCCACAAACGGACCAAAAAAAGCACCCACTGTGACTGATTTCATAGCACTTTTGTGCGTAGCTGCTTGTCCTATTTTATTCCAGCGGCGAAGTATGGTTATCAGGATTCCAAAACTAACTAATCCAAACAAGGCCCGAATCTGAGTAGCTGCTACAGGATCATAATGTCCCATACCTTTCTTACTTAGAATTAATCCAACAGCCTGACCCATTGCACCGCCAAATGCCAGTAAAAAGCCTTTAAACGGTATATTCAGTTTCATTTTCCGGTTCGAAATAGCCAGGATAATTCCCGAAACACTCACCACGATAGCAATGATGTTTTTTGCTGAAAGAATTTCGTCCAGAAAAAACCAACCGATGACAGCAGTAAGCATAGGAGCAAGGCTCATGATCAAAGCTGCTGTTCGTGAACCGATTACCATGTATGATTGAAACAAAAGCATATCACCCAGAAAGAAACCGATAAAACCCGACAAACCGAGCCAGAACCACTGATAAGGAGTAGCATCGGTAGGGAAAAATAATCCCCGGGTAAAAAATGTGGTGATTCCTAAAAAGCCAATAGCAAAAAGTAATCGAATGAAATTAACTGATAATGAACCAATTTTGTGGCCTGCTTTTTCGAAAAACAAGGCACTCAAAGTCCAACAGACCGAAACACCCAAACCTGCAAACTCACCTATATGCGATGGAAACATGTATTTTATTTTGTTCTTGAAGATTATATTTTTGAAAGTGCAACAAAGATACAGCAAGATGTTTAG
>DATFAW010000342.1:0-4120 GCA_035254165.1 Paludibacter sp. | reverse complement strand
CTAATGATTCCAAACCCATAAAAGGGGCTTTAAGACACAAGATCTTTAGTCTATTTCAGAAAACACCTTTCAACTTGATAAACTTTCAAACTTTACAAACTGCAAAAATGACAACAAAACAACGATATGCCCATATTATTGCCTGGTTTAATGAAAATGTGCCGGTGGCCGAAACCGAATTACATTACACCGACCCCTTCGGATTATTGGTGGCAGTAATTTTATCGGCACAATGCACAGATAAGCGGGTGAACATGATTACACCCCGTTTGCTGGCCGATTTTCCAACACCCGAAGTGATGGCAGCAACCAGCCACGAAGTGATTTTTGACTATATAAGGTCGGTATCATATCCAAATAATAAAGCCAAACATTTGGTGGGTATGGCGCAAAAACTGGTATCCGATTTTGGAGGTGTAATGCCCGACGACGTAGACAAATTACAGACTCTTCCCGGCGTGGGGCGCAAAACTGCCAACGTGATTGCGGCAATAGTTTTCAACAAACCTACCATGGCAGTGGATACGCATGTGTTTCGCGTTTCGGAACGGCTGGGTCTGACCACCGATTCTAAAAATCCGCTGCAAACCGAGCGCGAACTAATGAAATACATTCCAGCCGAACTGATACCGAAAGCACATCACTGGCTTATTTTGCATGGACGTTATGTTTGTGTGGCACGAAAACCGAAATGCGTTGAATGTGGATTGAAAGAATGGTGCAGGTATTATGTGTCAAATGTTGAAAGTTGATTAGTTAATTAAGTTGTTCAGATCAATATAGTTGCCAGCGTAATTATTCAAACTCAATCAACTTTTTTACCTGTTTTACTTATTCAACTCAACCTTTTTACTCAACAAATCAACAAAAAGAAACACATTATTCATTGTTCTTAATTAATTAGTTTTTATATTTGTGGCACTAAAAACAAATTTAAAATAAGTACAATTATGATAGACGAAGAATTAGTCCGCTGCCGGCCTTGCGGATATGTTATGAAAGAGAGTGAGTTGGGTGATGTTTGCCCTGCTTGCGGATTGCCCCGGAATGTGTTTGAACCTTATCGCGAACGTGTTTCAGCCAACCGGTTATTAATATTAAGCCTGGATATACACCCCATTGCCATACACCTTTCACAAACATTTGTGGCGCTGACACCTCTGCTTATTTTCTTTCACCTGATTTTTCCTGATTTTCAGGAAACAATTGCCCATTCCGTTATCACATTTTCAATTTGGGCATTACCATTGTCGTTGGTTCTATCATTCATTTCGGGAATTGTAGATGGCATCACGCGTTTCAAAACGCTAAGAACGCCGCTACTTAAATCGAAGATCATTTTTAGTATTACCATCTTAATCCTTTCGTTCACACAGCTCATTATTTTTACTCCAAATACTTACACTTGGGTAACTATAATTATCAGCTTAGCATCGTTAGGCTGTGCTATAAAATTGGGGCTTTTAGGAAAACACCTCATTGATGTAATTTTGCCGGGAACTTATGTGCGTCGCAAAAAGAAAACCACAAAATATGCTCCCAAAGGCAAGGTAGATAAAACAGAAACTGCCGAAAAGCCTGCGAGACCAGCTAAACCAAGCTTACCAGAAATTGAAGATTAAGCATTTCTAAAGAAGATACCAAATCCTCGTTTCCACGCTGTCCGGAAGCGGGGATTTTCCTTTATTTTGGTTAGCCGTATAGTTTTTTATACATTTGCGAACTTAAATTAAATCCATAAAGAACTTTACTTTACTCTGGCTCAAACCATTGCTATTGGTTTATTTTACTGTGTTTTGTAAATTCACACAATAGATTAAATTCTTTACATTACTCCTTATGAGAAGATTGGATAAAAAAATTACCGACGAAAAAGTGATCGACGAAATTCTTCTTCGGTCTGACATTTGCCGGCTGGGGTTGATTGATAACGGCGAAGCTTACATTGTTCCTGTGAATTATGCTTACAAAAACAACGTGATATACATCCATTCAGCTCATGCCGGACGGAAGATGGAATTGCTGAAACAAAACAACCGGGTGAGCTTTGAGATAGAGTTTCATCAAGAAATTGTAAAAAGCGACATAGCTTGTGCATGGACTACCAAATACCGGTCGGTAATGGGCAAAGGCACTATTACTATCGAAAACGATGCTGCCGCAAAAAAGACAGGAATGGATCTGATTATGCGAAAATATGGTGTGGATATAGAATTGAATTATAAAGAGAGTGTACTAGAGCGAATGACTATTTTGATGTTGAAAATTGAATCAATAACCGGAAAACAATCGGGAGATTGGTAACTAAGAAACAACAACTAATCAACTATAAAATGAAAAAAGAACGTAAAGTAATTTTGTACATAGCCATGAGTTTGGATGGCTACATTGCTGCACCGGACAGCAGTCTGGATTTCCTGTCGATAGTAGAAGAAGAAGGTCAGGACTATAGTTATTCTAATTTTGTTAGTTCGGTAGATACAGTCATCATAGGTCGTAAGTCGTACGAAAAAGTTATTTCGCTGGGCTACGATTATCCGCATACCGACAAAAATGTGTATGTCATGACCCGTACGCCCCGCCCGGCAATTGGATCTACGCAATTCCATACCGGCAACCTCAAAGAATTGGTGCTTGAACTGAAAGACAAAAAAGGAAAGAACATTTATGTGGATGGTGGTGCCGAAGTGGTAAATGAATTGCTTCTGGACAATTTGATTGATGAATTTTATATTTCGGTAATTCCTATTTTACTGGGCGATGGTATCTCACTTTTCAAAAGCGGTCGTCCTGTATTGCAATTAAAATTTATCAGCTCAAGATCGTACAACAAAGGATTGGTACAACTGCATTATGTAAAAGCGTAGTGACAGCTCACAACGATATTAACCAACCTCATGCTGATCCCGATGACTCCAAATCATCGGATCGGTTGTAAATATAAGATTATATCCACAAAAAAGATAATAAGTAATCAATATTATTTAATGATAGGTTTTGGTTATGACCCCCAACCCCCATATGGGGGCTTAAGAGCGCGTTAAAGAAGTGATTTAACACAAAATAAATGTTAGAAACTACGTCTTAAAGCCCCCATTTGGGGGTTGGGGGTCTGAAAATACAAAGAATTAAGAAATATATCAATAATAAATACAACTTACTTATTTATTGCAAATTTTTAATGAGATGAAAAGAAATAAAGTTTTAGCAATCTGTGTGATTGCAGTATTATCATCAATTAGTGTTGCAAAAGCAACTGGTTCTACTCAAATCTGGATTCCTTCAACAGACATCCAAGCATTCAAAAGCGTTCACTTAGGTATTGATAATTATATCCGCACACAAAAAGATGCTAATGGAATTATCGGTTCAGGTATCTATGACATTGGTTTAACTACCGGTATCTCACCTTTTAATAAAGTTCAAGTAGAAGTTGGAATCGATTATTTATCCATGGGGGATAATGCTGCATTAGATGCTAAAAATTACGATTTGCATCCAATCTATTTCAATGCTAAAATTGGTATACCTGAAGATTCATTCTTTAAAGGATCCCCGGCAATTGCTGTAGGAGGATACAATTTTGGGACAAAAATTAATTTAACAAATTACAATATTGTGTATGGCCTTATTGCAAAAACAGTTCCAGTTATAGGTCGTATTTCAGCAGGCTATTATTCCGGAAACAAAACATTACTTGTAGATGAATTAGGAAAATCTACAAATTCAGGGTTACTTCTTTCCTGGGACAGAGCTATGCCGGAAATTTCGGACAAACTATGGCTTGCCGTGGATTATCAAGGATTAAATAACTATTTAGGGGCTTTTAATTTTGGTTTTTCCTGGGCTTTTTCCAAAAATGTTTCTGTAATTTTTGCATATGACATTTACAATAATAAAAACGCTTTTTACAACACAAACAATGTAAATGCTAATTCATTTACAACTCAATTAGACATCAATTTTTAATTATCCTAATTTACTTTCAAATTATTGAATTTAAAAACTAACTGAAAATGGAAACAAAACTTTTATTGATAGCAACAACTGAAATGAGCACCCCGACGGGGTACATCATTGGGGCAATTATAGCCGTGGCTATACTGGGTTATTTGATTTA
>DATFAW010000341.1:0-9058 GCA_035254165.1 Paludibacter sp. | reverse complement strand
TATTAGATAGAATTAGAAGCAAGGGAGTATTACTTGTTGCGGTAGTTGGGCTTGCGTTATTAGCCTTCATTGTAGGCGATTTCCTTAAAGAAGGGTCAACTTATTTTAATAAATCAAAAGAAATAGTTGCGAAAGTTGTCGGAGATGATATTAATATCAAGGAATACACTGCTGCCATTGAACAAATGACTGAGGTTTATAAAATTGAGACTGGGAAAACCGATTTGAAAGAAGAAGTTTTAAATCAACTTCGTCAATCAGTTTGGGAAAGTATGGTAAACGAGAAAATCCTGAATGCAGAAGCTAAAAAATTAGGTCTTGCAGTAAGTCCGGATGAACTTTCAGATAGATTGATTGGTAATAACATTCACCCAATGATTCTTCAACGTCGTTCGTTTGCCGGAGAAGATGGTCAATTTAGCCGCCCCATGTTAGTTCAATTTTTGAATAGTTTGGAACAAGCTCCTGCTAACGAAGAAATGAAACAACAAATTGCGAAAGCAAAAGATTACTGGAATTTCTGGGAAAAGAACGTGAAGAACAGCATTTTACAGGAAAAATATAATGCATTGATGTCAAAAGTGGTTTCTGCTAATAGCCTTGATGCTAAAATGAGCTTTAACGATCGCAAAACAAGCGTTGATGTAGCTTATGTAGTTCAACCTTATTTCGCCGTTCCTGACTCGGCTGTAAAAGTAAGCAGCAGTGATATTAAAGATCTTTATAATAAGAAAAAGGAATTGTTTAAACAAGATGCTAATTGCTCATTCAATTATGTAGCTTTTGATATCAAACCATTGAAAGAAGATTATAAAGATGCTGAAAACTGGATCAATAAACTGGTGAACGAATTCAAAACAACTAATGATGTTGCCGGATTGGTAAATTCTAATTCGGATGTTATGTACGATGGTCACAATTATTCTGAAAAAACAGTGCCGCCGTTACTGAAAGACTTTGCTTTTGGAGGTGCCACAGGTGCTGTTTACGGTCCTACATTTGTAAATGATACATACACAATGGCTCGTATTATGCAAGGAGGCATTATGCAATCGGATTCAGTTAAACTACGTCATATCTTCTTATTGACTAAAGATGCTGCAAAAGCTGATAGCTTAGTAGCTGCAATTAAAGGTGGTGCTGATTTTGGTGCTTTGGCAAAAAAATATTCTGCAGTGAAACAAACTGCTGCTAACGGTGGTGAAATTGGTTGGTTGCAAGAAGGAATGCAAGGAGCTGAAAAAGAACTTACAGCTCAGGCTTTCAGTAAATCGACAAATGAGGTGTTTACAGTTAAGAATGCTCAGGGTGTTCAAATCATGCAGGTTATGGACAAAACTCCTGCCCGTCGCAAAGTAAAATTAGCAATTCTTGAACGTAAAGTGGTGCCAAGCAGCAAATCGTACAGTAAAATATACAATGATGCAAAACAGTTTGCTGTAGATTTGAAAGCTGATAATTTTGATAAGAAAGCGAAAGAAAAAGGTTATATAGTTCACCCTGCTACTGAAATTTTACATTCAACCGAAAAAATTGCTGATATTAATCAATCAAAACAAATTATTCGTTGGGCATTCAAAAGTGCTAAGAATGATGTTTCTGATGTGTTCGATTGCGGAACAAAATTCGTAGTTGTAATGACAACCGAATTAAATAAAAAAGGTTATCGCTCGGTTGAAAAAGTTACTGACCAATTGAAAGCAGAACTTATCAAAGACAAGAAAGCTGAGTTGATGATTAAAAATCTTACTGCAGAATTAGGAAAAGTAGGTTCGTTGGAAGGTTTAGCCGGATTCTTGAAAGATTCTGTAAAAACTGCTCCAGCTGTAAATTTTGCAGCTTACCAATTTGGAATGGCAGGTTTCGAACCTACCGTGATTGGAAAAGCTACCATGGCAACCGTGGGTAAGGTTTCTGCACCAATCAAAGGAAATGCAGGAGTTTACGTAGTTCGTACTTCGAACAAACAGGTAAACCCACAACCATTTAATGTTCAAATGGAAAAAATGCAATTGAATGGCCGCATGAGTTATTCATTGCCTTATATGATTCTTCAGGATTTGAAAGATAAAGCTAATATCGAAGATAATCGCTTGAACTTCTTTTAAATAAAAGAGCTCAAATTCTAATAATACCGAAAACGGGATGAGTAATTTCATTCCGTTTTCTTTTTGTCGGCAAGTTTACGTAACTTTGCGCAGAAGCCAACTTAGTGTTAAGCAGCTGCTTTCCAACTTTATTGGCTTTGAATTTTAAATCTTGATTAACTCAATCAACAAAAAATGAATAAAATATCTCTCGTTGGTAAAACCATAGACGAATTAAAGGCGATAGTTTCGGAACTGGGAATGCCTGCTTTCACAGCCAAGCAGATTTCGGAGTGGCTATATAAAAAACGTGCGGCTAGCATTGACGAAATGAGCAATGTCTCTGCAAAGAACCGGGCTTTACTTACTGAAAAATATGAAATTGGACGCACGGAACCGGTTCAAACCATCGAATCGAAAGATGGAACTAAAAAATACTTGTTTAAAACTGAAGGTGGACATTTCATAGAGTCGGTTTATATTCCGGATGAAGACCGTGCAACACTTTGTGTGTCGTCGCAGGTAGGATGTAAAATGGGCTGTGTGTTTTGCATGACCGGTAAACAAGGGTTTACAGCCCAGCTTACCACTGCGGAAATCATGAACCAGGTCATGTCTATTCCGGAAGCTGAAAAGCTGACTAACCTCGTGTTTATGGGTATGGGCGAACCATTTGATAATACATTGCCTATGCTTCGGTCGCTGGAAATTCTGACAGCCGACTACGGTTACGGTTGGAGTCCGCGCCGGATCACCGTTTCGTCTATCGGGTTAATTCCGGGAATGAAAGTTTTCCTGGAAAAATCAAACTGCCATTTGGCCATCAGTTTGCATACCCCGTTTGCACAAGAGCGCTTGCAGTTGATGCCAATTGAAAAAGCGTACCCGCTGGCAAAGGTGTTGGAAGAACTCCGCAAACACGATTTCAGTAAGCAACGCCGTGTTTCGTTCGAATATATTTTGTTTGATGGAGTAAATGATACGATGCGTCACGCGGTTGAGTTGGTAAAGATTCTGAAAGGAATTGATTGTCGCGTAAACTTAATACGTTTTCATGCTATTCCGGGTATTGATTTGAAAAGCTCCACCCCTGAAAAAATGACTTTCTTCCGTGACTATTTAACCAGTAACGGGGTCACTTCCACTATCCGTCGTTCACGGGGCGAAGATATATTTGCTGCTTGCGGCATGTTATCAACGTTGGAAAAGGAAAAGAAAGAGACCGGGGAATAGAACCGGGCAAAGCCTGCCTGCTATTTCCGCTTTATTATCTTTATGTTTACTTGTAACTCGTAACTAAAAAATATGAGACAATATTTAAAAGTAGCTTCCATTGTTGTATTCGTTATTTGGGGAACAACTGTCATATCATACGGACAGAAAAAACCGGAAGTCCAGATTTCCGACTCGCTGACAGTAATTGCCAATAATTATATACGCATTGGACGCATCAATGTGTCTGATTTTTACGCGAATGCTAAAACCAATACGGTGCATGTTGCCGTAAATGACAAGTTTGGATACATGCCTTTTCGTCCCGATAATGTGAAGCGCATTTACAATGCTATTTCCAAAGTCTTGGGGAGGAAATATAGCGGGTATGCTATTGTTTGCCAGATAGAAAATAAAAAGATTGAAGATTTGATTCCGAACTTCTTTCGTCCTGCAGGCCTTGATACGAGCCGGCAATTCCTGGTTCCTGTGCTTTCGCAACCACTTGTTAAAAACGCTTCGCGACCTTTCGAGATTCAAATGGGTTTGCAAAACCGTCACATTGCACTCTGGCAAAGCCATGGCAAGTATTTCGACCAGAAGCAAGCACGCTGGGTGTGGCAACGTGCCCGGGTTTTTCAGGTTGCGGAGGATTTGTATACCCAGTCGTATGTGTTGCCATATTTGGTGCCTATGCTCGAAAATTCCGGTGCCAATGTTTTGCTGCCACGCGAACGCGATACCCAAATCAATGAAGTAATTGTTGATAATGACACTAAGGATGTGGCTTCACGCTATCGGGAGCAAAACGACAGGAAGAGATGGAAGAATGGTGAAGAACCGGGTTTTGCCAATACGAAAAAAATCTATTACCAAGGTGATAATCCATTTAATCTGGGGACTTTCCGAGAAATTCAAACAGTTCCCAATGCCGACGAAACCAGCCGTGCAGAGTGGCTGCCGAATATTCCGGAAGAAGGACGGTATGCTGTTTATGTTTCGTACAAAACGGTACCCAATAGTACTACTGCAGCCCATTATACGGTATTTCACAAAGGCGGGAAAACCGAATTTGTTGTAAACCAAACGATGAATGGTGGCACCTGGTTGTACCTTGGGCATTTTTATTTTGATCGGGGCAGGAGCAAAGAGAATAGAGTGGTGCTGACCAATTTGGGCTCGGAAGACGGTCAAGTTGTAACGGCTGATGCCGTGAAATTTGGCGGAGGAATGGGGAATATAGCCCGGTCTCCCATTGAACCTGTAGTAAGTACCAACCCGATTGACAGTTTGGCAGTGGCGAAACCTTCGACTATTTACGAACCGGAAGTGAGCCGCTATCCCCGGTTTACCGAGGGTGCCCGGTATTGGTTGCAATGGGCAGGTGTTCCTGATAGTATTTACAGCCGGACGAAAGGATTAAATGATTATTCTGATGATTTCCAATCCCGAGGATTTTGGGTGAATTACCTGGTGGGTGGCTCATCCATGTCGCCAAACTCAAAAGGATTAAATGTGCCGGTCGATTTGGCACTTGCGTTTCACAGCGATGCCGGATCTTCGTCCGACGATTCCATAATTGGGACGCTGGGGATTTATACGGTTCAGAATTCAGCCGGAAAAACAGTGTTTGAGAATGGTGTTTCGCGTTGGGCTTCGCGCGATCTAACGGATATTGTCCAGACTCAAATAGTAAACGATGTTCGTGCAAAATTTGCTCCCGAATGGATACGCCGGGACATGTGGAATAAGTCGTACAGCGAATCGCGTGTGCCCGAAGTTCCAACCATGTTGCTGGAATTGCTTTCGCATCAGAACTTTGCCGATATGCGTTACGGGCTCGATCCGCGTTTCAGGTTCACTGTCAGCCGTTCCATTTACAAAGGTATGCTCAGGTATCTTTCGTCGGCCAATAAGGTGGATTATGTGGTTCAGCCGCTTCCGGTGAATCAATTTAGTTGCCGTTTTGTAGAAAAGAATAAGCTGGAAGTGCATTGGGAAGCCGTGACTGACAGCCTCGAACCAACAGCAAAAGCCGAACAATATGTGATTTATACGCGTGTTGACGATGGCGATTTCGATAACGGGGTATTGGTCACGTCTAACCGCTTGAATATAACAATACCAACCGGAAAAATATATAGCTTTAAAGTTACTGCTGTAAACAAAGGTGGCGAAAGTTTCCCCTCCGAGATTCTTTCGGCTTACCGCGCTCCGGCCGAAAAAGGCGAAGTGTTGATCGTAAACGGCTTTGACCGGCTGAGTGCGCCGGCAAGTTTTAAATCGGATAGTGCCTGTGCCGGATTTATCAACGATAAAGATGCCGGAGTGCCTTATTTATCGGAAATATCGTTTGTGGGCAAGCAGTATGACTTCAAACGGACCCACCCCTGGGTGAGTGATGATGCACCCGGATTTGGAGCCAGTCATGCTGATTATGAGGGAAAAGTAATTGCCGGAAATACTTTTGATTACCCGTATCTGCACGGAAAGGCAATAAAAGCAGCCGGGTACTCTTTTGTCTCTTGTTCGGAGAAAGCTATTTTAACTTCTGATATTGATTTGAGCCAATATAAAGCTGTAGATTTGATATTGGGTAAACAAAAGCAAACTTTCGTAGGAAATGCAAAAAAAGCACCCGATTTTAAAACTTTTCCATTAGCTTTGCAGCAATCAATCCGATCGTATTGCCAGAAGGGTGGAAACCTCTTGCTGAGTGGAGCTTATGTAGGTTCTGATATGTGTGAAGGTGATAAATTTTTACATGAAGATCGATTATTTGTTGAAAACATTTTAAAATATAAGTTCCAGACATCACAAGCGAGTGTATGTGGAAATGTGAGAATAGTAAGTTCGCCTTATAAATTATTTAAGAAAACGGATTTGACATATTTCGATGAACCGAATTCAACATCGTATTATGTAGAATCGCCCGACGCTATTGAGCCTGCAGGCGATGGTTGTTTCACCATTTGCAGATATACCGAGAATAACTCGAGTGCGGCTGTGGCTTATTCGGGGGCTTACAAAACCTGTTGCTTCGGTTTCCCGTTCGAAACCATTCAATCGGAAAAAGAGCGGGCAAAATTAATGGAGTCCGTGTTGTCGTTCTTCAGGATACCTGCTGAACAAATCAAGAAGTAAAACTGTATTATTAAATGCTGGGAATAACTTCATAACTTTCAACGAATAAAAGAAACGGCTATCTGATATTCATCCTAATGAATCCTGTAGGGATTCCAGGTCGGTAGAAAATTAAACAATAAAACAATTAACCATACAATATCTGTAAATACAAAAAAATATGGAAGCAGAAAAAATAATTATCGGCATTACTCACGGTGATATCAATGGAATTGGTTATGAAGTTATGCTTAAGACGCTGGCTGATAGCCGGATGTTGGAAACATTTATTCCTGTAATCTATGGTTCGTCAAAAGTAGCAGCTTACCACCGGAAGAATCTGGATATCCAGGGTTTGAATTTGAATATTGTAAACTCTATTGACGAGATTAATGTCAAGCGTGTCAACATTATCAATTGTGTGGACGATGATATTAAAGTGGAAATAGGGGTTTCGACCGAAGATGCTGGAAAAGCAGCTTTAGTTGCGTTGGAACTTGCCACGGCAGATTTAAAAAAAGGTGCTTTGCACGCCCTGGTAACTGCACCTATTAATAAAAAGAATATTCAATCCGCATCGTTCAAATTTCCCGGACATACCGAGTATTTAGAAGAAAAATTTGGATCAAAAACCCCGGCGTTGATGATGTTGGTAAACGATGTAATGCGTGTGGCGGTGGTTACGGGTCATATTCCGATAAATAGTATTGCCACCGAATTGACCGAAAAACTAATTGTGGATAAGCTTACGGTGCTGAATGCGTCATTGAAAAGAGACTTCTCGATTGGCCGTCCACGAATTGCCGTGCTGGGACTGAATCCACATGCAGGCGACGATGGCGTAATTGGCAATGAAGAACAAACAGTCATTATCCCTGCCATGAAAGCGGCCGAAGCGCTGGGGATTATTTGCGTTGGACCTTATCCTGCCGATGGATTTTTCGGTTCGGGTAATTTCAGCAAGTTTGATGCAGTGCTGGCCATGTATCACGACCAGGGGCTGATTGCTTTCAAAACCGTTTCGATGGATACAGGCGTTAACTTCACAGCTGGATTGCCGGTTATCCGTACTTCGCCCGATCATGGAACGGCGTATGATATTGCCGGAAAAAACCTGGCTTCCGAAGAATCATTCCGCCAGGCATTGTATCTGGCCTACGATGTTTATCAGAGCAGAGTGTGGAACGATGAAATCAGTGCTAACCCGCTTAAAACCGAACACCGCTCTGAACGGGCTGGGAGAGTGGAATAACATGTCAGTGAACAGTTATCAATGAACAGTTATCAGTTTAAAGATGTAACAATAATCAACCCTGTTAGCGGTCGAAGACCCTGAAAGCGGTTGTAGAAAGATTGATTAGAACAGAAAAGAGGATGTCATTTGGCATCCTCTTTTCTGTTTATCTCCCCTTTGTGGGTTTGGGGTCAGAGCTTTATATAAATCTTCTTTCTGTCCAGCACGTAACCCACAAACCAGCACGTCAGCATCCACCACAGGGCAAACAGGAAGGCGCCGAAGTAATTGCCGGCCAGGCTGAATATATGATTGTACAGCCAACTGAAAAGAGGTTCGTTGCCAATCTTCACCAACCACAAAACGGTAACACCAAGTTCGCTCATCAGGTAGATGAACAGCGGGTTTTTACCTGTAATAATAAAGAAATGCGTGCCTTTGGTTTTTCCCAGAAAATCGGTGACGTAAATAATGACGCCCAGTAGCAAGCAATCCAACCCAACTGTCAAAACGGCATACGAACTGGTCCATAGTTTTTTGTTGACAGGCAACCACGAATCCCAGCAATAAGCCACGAACAACAAGGCAAAACCGGCCAACAGCAGTTGGGTGAGTCCTTCGTAACTTTTGCCTTTCCGCTGCAGGAACCGTCCAACGGCATAGCCGCCAATAACATTAAACAAGGCAGGCAAGGTGCTCAGGAGTCCTTCGGGGTCGAACGGAAAACCTTCGCCGCCATATAAATGATTCGCTCCAAGCGCCCAGGTGTCGAGGCGCAACACAGCATTTCCGGTTTTTGTGAGCTCAGCTCCCGGTTCGCCGAACACGAGCAACAGCACCCAGTAAGCAAGCAGGGCAATCACGCCCAACCAAATTGTTTTCTTAGTGCCGAGGTAATACACCATCAACGCCGTAATGCCGTAGCACAAAGCAATGCGTTGCAAAACACCCATGATGCGGGTGTGCGCGATAGGCGACAGCATGAGGTGCGACTGGGCATCCAGTTTAAAAAATGGAAACCAATACATCAGGTAACCAATCAGGAAAATGAGCACCGTGCGTTTAAATATCTTTGCCAGCACTTCCGATTGCTTCATCGTGTCCCAGCGTTTCATCACGAAACTCATCGCATTTCCCACCGCAAATAAAAAAGACGGGAAAACCAGATCGGTAGGCGTAAATCCGTTCCAGTTGGCATGCAGCAGCGGCCAGTAGGTGGTGGCGCCGTTGCCCGACGTATTCACAATAATCATAAAACAAACGGTCATTCCGCGAAAAATATCCAGCGCTGTAAAGCGGGTAAATGGGGCAGTGGAAGAGGGTGCGTTAGCCATAAAGAGTTAGTATTAATATGGAAACAAAAATAGTACAATTTGCAGAATAAAAGCATAAGCATCAATAA
>DATFAW010000340.1:0-3268 GCA_035254165.1 Paludibacter sp. | reverse complement strand
GGTTACACTTGCATTTAAAAGTGATACCGTACAGCAAAACAAGGTACATTCCAGGAAAAGCGAAATATATTACCGGCACCGGGAAGCCAATAGAATCCAGGACGATAATCCAACGAAAGCTGTATCGGAGAATCAAAACTGTATCCTATTCCAATTTGCCCAAGCGCCCCTGTACCAAAAAGATCGCCATGAAGTAGTGCTGCTATTCCAACCCCATAGTACCAGTTTAACCTATCCGAAACAAAAGACAAATCCTGAACCCATTGATAAACTCCGTTAAGCCCCATACCTCTGCATAGGTTCCCAGCCTGATTACGACCAAAAGTATTAACCCCCAACGTCAATTCTAGCCTGTTGGCAGCACCAAGCGGATGTTGATAAGAAACCTCTTGGGCATCATACCCGAACCGAAGACCGATTGTTTTTTGAATTACCTGAGCATTCAACGCACCAACTACAATTGCAAATACAAGTACACAAATAATTTTTCTCATAAAAATACATTTAGTAGTTTAATTTACAGCACTATTTAATTCTCATAACTAGTATAAAACAATTACAGTATTATCAAAGTTCAAGTTGAATATCCGCGAAACAGGTTCCAACACACAAAAAAAAGAGAAAATCCGGTAACGGAAATTTCTCTTTTTTTGAAGAACTCAATTATAAACGGTATCGAAGTCCCAAGCAAATACCGTCTCCAACAAAAGCATTCTCTCCGGCATAAACACCAGTGAGTAGAAATGCAGGTCTGTAATCTAAAGACAGTGTCAAAGGTATTTCGAAATTGTACTCAATACCTATCTGCCCTAAAACAGCAACAGGAAAATAAGATTTATTCGAATTAGAATAAATACCTAACTGACCACCTACTCCTGCATACCAGTTAAAACCAGGTGACAATGAAGACAAGTCCCAGACCCATTGATGTACACCAGACAAAGAAAAATTAGTACCGTAACTGTAATCACGAAGGCCTAAACCTAATTCCAGGCGGGTAGCTTTGCTTAAACCTGTTTGGAACGACAACTCTGTTGGATAACCCAATCTAAGTCCAAGCGTTTGTCCATTTGTTTGACCAAATGAAGTACCTAAAGAGCTCACTACTAAGGCGAGCATAAAAAACATTTTTTTCATACTTGATTTTTTATGTAAATTGAATCCTTATCTAAAAATACGTATTCAAAGCATAACATTATTCATGCCAATCTCCATTCACTTTAATCAAATCAATCAGCTTATCAACCGCTTCGTCTTCAGGAATATTTCGTTCGAGGCATTCCTTTTTCTTATACAAACTCACCTTTCCACGTCCGGCACCCACGTAACCATAATCGGCATCGGCCATTTCGCCCGGCCCATTCACAATACAGCCCATAATGCCTATTTTCAGACCTTTCAGGTGAGAAGTGCGCGCTTTGATGCGCGCAATCACATTTTGCAAGTGAAACATAGTTCGACCGCATCCCGGACAAGAAATAAATTCCGTTTTGGTGACCCGCACACGCGAAGCCTGCAGAATACCAAAAGCGACTGAATTAATTTCTTCTGCTGATATACTATTCTCATTTTCAAGCAAGATCCCATCGCCAAATCCATCAATAAACATCACACCCAAATCAGCTGCAGATTTTATTTGCAAGTATTGAAGATCATGTTCAGCATATTTCCGGCAAAGAATAACCGGAACAGTAGAACCCACATTTAGTAACGCATGGAAAAATGCCCGCTGCTCTCCTACTCCATTTTTATGATTTGTTTGAAGCAGAACAACTAAATCTTTTCTTTCATTCAACAACAAAAGTAGCTGAGGAGTTAATTCAGAATAAGTCATTTTCAAAAACTTAATCTCAGACGTATCTTGTTGAAGGACTTTAATGCCGTCTGCCTTATAAACCGCAAATGCGTCCCCGCTCACACTTAACATTTTATCTCCAGAAAGAATAAAATCAGGAACAACGGCATAATTTCCAACAGCCGAAGCAATGACCACCGGCACATTATCACCTCCAATATTCCCAACAGAATGAGTTTGCCGGCGACTGTACTCGTAGCGGGAATGCAGCCTGTTTTCAATCGCCACAATGGGATTATGATCAACGCGTCCAGAAATATACGAAACCAATAATTTAGCTACCGGAATTTCAGCTTCAGGTTCTTCGCTCAGCGAAACACGAATAGTGTCACCAATGCCATCGACCAGCAATGCTCCAATTCCTACAGCCGATTTAATACGTCCATCTTCACCATCACCGGCTTCAGTGACACCAAGATGCAAGGGGAAATGAAGATTCTCACGTTCCATTTTATCCACTAACAACCGAACAGTCTGAACCATCATCACCGTGTTTGAGGTCTTCATGGAGATCACCACATCATTGAAATTTTCTTCTTTGCAAATGCGCAAAAATTCCATACACGATTCCACCATCCCTCGCGAAGTATCGCCATAACGATTCATCATCCGCTCACTCAATGAGCCATGATTCACACCAATACGAATGGCGGTTTTATGTTCTTTGCATATATTCAAAAAAGGAATGAAACGGGTCCGTATCTTTTCGTATTCCTGTACAAATTCTTCATCCGTATAATCGGATGAGTCTCCGATCTTTATACTTCCGACATAATTCCCCGGATTAATCCGGACTTTTTCCACTTGGCGGGCAGCAACATCAGCTGCATTGGCATTAAAATGGATATCGGCTACTAAGGGTACGTTGCAACCTTGATCTCGCAAAGCAGCATGAATTTTACCAATACTTTCGGCTTCACGAATGCCTTGGGTCGTAAAACGAACGATCTCACCACCCGCCTCGACTATTCGCAAACATTGTTCCACTGAGTTCGGAATATCATTGGTATCGGTATTTGCCATCGACTGTACACGAACCGGTTGATTGCCGCCCAACAGAACATCTCCGATTTTAATTGTGTCCGACAAACGACGAGTATAATTAAATTGATTGAGTTTCCACATAATAAAAAGTTACAAGTTTGAAGTGCAAAATTACACTTTTTAGACTATGTAACACAGAAGCAGGAAAAAAGTTATTTAAATGAAAGCAGATTTTGAAACTAATTGTTCATTGAGAAATAAAGAGAAAGTGATCAAAACCAGTGAATACGGTTTTTCGAATATTGTTAAGAATAGAAAGTAGAAAACTGCTAGATATTTAAATATCTCCAAATTAAGACCAACAAAACAAGAAAACGACCATTTATTGAACAATAATTCTTATTTTTTTGTAATTTCGCATTTCAAAAA
>DATFAW010000339.1:0-4146 GCA_035254165.1 Paludibacter sp. | reverse complement strand
TCCAACCGCTTTTGGAAAATGGCTTTATGACAAGCTTGACCCGACAACAAACAGTCAAAATTATTCCAATTTACCATTGATGCATATAGAACTTGGGGCGTTGGATACACATATAAACCCAATTTGGATGAATGATTTTAGAAATAAACTTTGTGGAAATTATCCAAATGTAGAACACAAGATTGAGATAATAATCAATGAAGGTTGTAATCATTTATCATTAATGCAACGTAAGACTATTATAGATAGAGCTATTAGTTTTTTGATAACAGACAAAGAAAAATAAAAAAACGCCAGCTAACACACGCCTGTTCATTGGCTGGCTGACCCCGATAAGTCGGGGCAAGCTGTGTATTTCGGAGGTTTTGCTTCCGCATTCACTTTGTCGCTTAATTGTCAGAATCAGAATTTACAGAATTATTGAACCAACGGTCCCTGATCAACGAATTTACAGAATAAAAGTTTGAATGGATAAGTAAAGCTATATTTTTATTCTGTTCATTTTTAAATTCTGTAAATTCTGATTCAGACGAAGGTAAATCATGAATGCTTCCTCCGTCGGTTGGTGGGTAAAACTTGCAGACTCAGTTGTACTCAGAATTCTATAACAGAATCGTGTGGAATTTAAATTACAAAATATGGAACAAGATAAAAAAACAGTAGAACCTGATAATACGGCTGTACGAACAGCTTTATGGAGAGCTTTACACGTGCAGGTTGATCCACAGCCACATATTATTGACGATGAAATAGGGCTTAAACTTGTAGCTCCTCATGATGGATGGCAGCAACGCCCCGACATGGATCCGGATTTTACAAGACGTGTTCGGGTATCTATGGCAGCTCGTGCCCGTTTTGTGGAAGATTTAGTTATAGAGCAGAGCAAAAAAGGGATTAGCCAATATGTTATTCTCGGAGCAGGACTGGATACTTTTGCTCAACGCAGACCGGAGATAGCCGGTAAATTACAAATATTTGAAATTGACCGGCCCGATACCCAAGCCTGGAAGCAACAACGATTAATTGAACTTGGATTTGGTATACCAAGTTGGTTACGGTTTGTTTCGGTAGATTTTGAAACAGATTTTTCCTGGTGGGAAAAATTAATAAATTCGGGCTTTGATGTAAACAAACCTGCCGTGGTAGCTTGTACTGGTGTTAGCCTGTATCTGACGAAAGATGCACTTCTTGCTACACTTCGCCAGGTAAACAAACTTGCATCGGGTTCAACACTTGCTCTGACGTTTCTGTTGCCGATAGAACTTGTAGAGGAAGAAGATAAGCTATTACTACAGATATCTATGAAGGGTGCCCAAAGTTCCGGCAATCCTTTTATAAGTTTTTTCAGCCCCGAAGCTATACTTGACTTAGCCAAAGAGGCTGGATTTAAAGAAGCGAAAGTTGTATCAAAACATGATCTTGTCAAAAGCTATTTTGCCGGACGAACAGATAATCTGAGTCCCGCAAGTGGCGAAGAGTTTTTACTGGCTACAACTTAGGCAATGGAGTCGATAGTGATTTGATTTAAAACCCGATAAATGATATGCAACACATTGGAAAGATATTGATTGTCATCGGAATTCTGTCGGTGGTGGCAGGTATTGTGATTTACTTTGCAGGCGATAAGCTCGGTTGGGTGGGGCACTTGCCGGGCGATATCCACGTTGAAAAGGAGAATTTCAGTTTCTATTTTCCTATCACCACCATGATACTGGTGAGTGTTGTTGTTTCGTTGATTATCAAACTCATTCATTGGCTTTTCTGAAACAATAGTTCAGGTTATTCTGTTTTACATAAACACTTATAAACTATTTAGTATGAAACGATTCTATTACATTTTGCTATGCCTGGCAGGTAGCTTGTTTGCTTTCAACTCAGCTAATGCCCAGGTAGTTGGTGTACGCCTTACGGTAGAATTACCGGGCTCCGGCATTCAGAAGGACTCCAGTGTATTTCTAGCCGGATATTTCAACCACTGGAACCCTTGCGATAGTGCGTATTGCATGAAACGTATCGACAACAGGCATTATTCCCTGGTGATTCCTTGCTTTTTGAATAAGAAATACGCCTACAAGTATACGCTGGGTAGTTGGGCTAGTGTGGAAAAAGCTGGAGATGGCAAAGATATTGCCGACCGCACATTCACTGCCGGCAAAAGACTAAAAATAAAGGATAGTGTGATTCAATGGAATCGTCCTGTTCCGGCTGTTCCTAAAGACACTACCAATTTATTGAGTAAAAAGCAGATTGCCCTCATTATGACATTAAAAGATTCAGTGACAAAAAGTTTACCTGTTGTTCTTCCTCGTCTTATGGGACTTCTGCAAAAGGTAAATACCAATTTGTTGGCCGATCAGCCGGATGCTTCGCTCAGCAAGCAATACAACAAGGAAGTACTGGAAATTATTGCTCAGGTTATCGATTCATTAGGCAGTGCCATGAAACAAATGGTGGAAATTCTAACTCCAGAGCAGAAACAAAAAATCCGCGAAGCGATGAAAGATCCGAATGCGCCTAAAGATATGATAAATCTCATCAGTAAATTGATTCCGGAATCGCATTAAGTAAATGGAAGAATATAATGTTGTGTTTTAAAAAAAAATAGAACGCTGATTTTACGGATTGAGCGGATTTAAATCTGATTTTAGTCATGCAAGCATGACAGATAAGGAACTAAAGAGCTAAAGATCATCCCGGTTTATCGGGATTAAAATCCATATAAAAATCCGCTAGATCAGCGTCTATCCGCGTTCTAATCTTCTTTTCTATTTGATGTAATTATGCGATATTATATTTGTCCAAGTACTTAAATGCCCTTCTTGCATTCAATAATTATTTTCTGCTCGTCAGCTAGTGTGCAGGCAAATAAGTAAGTGTCACCGCCATCTTTGATCTTCAGTTTTTTACGCAGTTCGTCAACACTGATGGGATAATTGCGGGTCGTGATATTGGCTTTTGGCAAGTGTTGAGCTAATTCTTTAAGTTCGGCTTTGGAATTTCCCCATAGATGCAGGGTTTCAAATATCCTTCCCGGAAAGTCGGGTAGTAGTTTATTTGATGTATATAAATGGGTGTTTTTATGTAGCTTGCGTAAGTTGAATCTGTCTCCAACCAGTTTGAATGCACCGCTTTTCATTATAGCCGCATTGGGTTCATACAAGTATTTTTCTATCGCTGAAGTAAATGAAGCTATGGCGTTTAATTCATCATCAATGGAATACTCAAAAACTTGATTCTCATTGCTTTTTCCAAAGTTGATGGTTTTTATTTTTTTATTGTTCTGAACAGACTGGCTCAGAATGAGCAATACTTCTTTGCATTCGTTTTCAACGCTGAGTATATGAATTTCCGAAGTGGTTGGCAATTCCCGAAGGGCAGCAGTTATGTCCATCATCGGTGAAAGCTTAATCATTATCCGATTGGATTTTTCGAGTAGAACTGTTGATAAAGCTGAAACATCAGGTTCGCAATCAGATAATAACACCACTTTTTTACCACTCGAGCTTCGTCGGGCAGGATCGATAAAAATCCAGTCAACCGCCTCCATCTCGTGCAGATGTTTTTCTGTTTCGGCATGAATCACCTGAATATGGCTCTTTTCTAATACCTTGAAGTTATGTTCTGCCAATTCACATAGCTCAGCTTGGTGCTCAACGTACGTAACTTGCTTAAAATGTTCGGACATAAAGCAACAATCTACACCAAAACCACCGGTCAGGTCGACAAGTGTGTTGCCTTTACAAAGACTAGATTTGTATTTCGCAGTTAATTCGGACGAAGATTGTTCCAGTGAAAGTTGAACAGGGTATAGAATGTCTTCGGTGTCATAAAATAATGGAATTTTAGATTTTACTTTCTGTTTTCCAATTATTTGTCTAATAGCTAAATCAATATCAATTTCAGAATCGTTTCTATGTTGTAACTTTAGCGCGAAAATATCATCTTTCTCGTGCTCTGTAATAAATTGTTTAGTTTTCTGGTTCATGCGGATTCTGTAAATTTGTTTCAAAATTACAGAATTTTGTTTACATCCCGAAGAGTAGGGGAAATATGCTTTGAAAATGGATGAAAAAAAGGTGTTTGAATTTGATTTCAAACACCTTGTCTATATACTAGAAGTGAACTATTACCACGTAAGAGCAACTC
>DATFAW010000338.1:0-4806 GCA_035254165.1 Paludibacter sp. | reverse complement strand
GGTTTGCATTTATGCTTAAATAGCTTGAATAACCTTGTGTTTCGTTGTTTCTATCTGTAAAAACGCAGCGAATAACCTCATTTACTTATAAATAGTAAGTGGACATAAAAAGCCCCGCAAACTGGATAAGAATGCGGGGCCTGCCTTTATAAATAAGTTGAAATTATTCAGCTAATTGAAAAACGTCATCCAGATTGTAAATGCCGGATTGTTTCTTTTCGGTTTGCATTTATCATGGCTTGCGCAACCTGATAGGCCAGAATTGGTTTATATCGTTTGAATAGCCCTAGTTTGTTAAGGAAATGCATGACCGAAAGCCCAATTTTCTCACCTATTCGTTTCTCAGTTCTATTGCCGGCTAACTGTCCGGGGCGAATAAGGCTGATAACTTTGAAAGGTAATCTTTGAACAGCATCCTCCAACTGGCCTTTCATTCTCATGTAAAATGCTTTCGAGTTGGAATTGGCACCTGCCGATGAGATTAAAACATAGTTGGATACTCCGTTTTTTGCAGCAATTTTAGCTACTGTAAACTGATAGGTATAATCTACTTTGAATTGTGCTTCTTTGGTTTTGGCTTGCGCAATGGTAGTTCCCAATGTTGAAAAAAGGACATCGCCTGTTATCAGATAACTCCAACTTTCAGGTTGATCAAAATTGACTATATGTTCGAATAGTTTTGGATGAGTTATGCCGCTGCCACGTCGAACCAATGAAACGATTTCTGAATATGTTTCATTTTCGATTAACTGCTTGATAAGTTGTGTTCCAACCATTCCGGTTCCACCGATTACTATCGCTTTTTTCATTTATATCTTATCTCCAGTCTTTATTCTTGGTTCTTACTCCAATTAATTGTCAATGTGTATATCCCTGAATCCCAGGAAGTATAAAACTCCGTCCAATCCAATTGTTGAAATAGATTGTTGAGCGTTTTCTTTTACCTTTGGCTTTGCATGAAAAGCAATTCCAAGTCCGGCCAGGTTGAGCATTGGTAAATCGTTGGCTCCGTCACCCACGGCAATGACCTGTTCCAAGTCAATTTTTTCAACCTGTACAATGAGTTTTAATAGCTCGGCTTTGCGTTTGCCATCTACAATGTCACCCAGGTAGTTCCCGGTCAGTTTGCCATCGATTATTTCAAGTTCATTGGCGTATACATAATCCACGTCGAAGCGTTTTTTAAGGGCGTTTCCAAAATAAGTGAATCCACCCGAAAGGATGGCAATTTTGAATCCGATTTTTTTCAAAATAGAAATCAACCGGTCAGCTCCATCCATGATAGGCAGATTGTCCGCAATTTCTTTCATTACATTCTCATCCAGTCCTTCTAGTAAGGCAACACGTTGTTTAAAACTTTCATTGAAATCAATTTCACCTCGCATAGCTGCTTCGGTTATGGCTCTGACTTGTTCGCCGACACCTGCACGGTCGGCAAGTTCATCAATAACTTCTGTTTTAATGAGTGTTGAATCCATATCAAAACAAATCAACCGGCGATTACGACGGTACATGTCATCTTTTTGAAACGAAATATCTATTCCCAGTTCAGCTGACTGTTGCATGAACTGTGAGGATAAAGTATTCTTGTCGAGTAAAGTGCCACGGACTGATAACTCGACGCACGAGCGGTTTGAGTTGTCTTCATTCACTTCCAACGATGGTCGGCCTGTGAGACGAACGATAGAATCGATATTGAGGTTTTGTTCTGAAAGTGCTTTTGTTACAACCGATATTTGTTTGGCTGTGATAACTTTTCCGAGCAGAGTTACAATATAGCGGCTTTTCCCCTGGCTGGCAACCCAGTTGTTGTACCTTTCTGCCGGTATCGGTGTAAATCGTACGTTGACGTTTAGTTCGGAACATTTGAAAAGCACTTCTTTTAAAATGTTACCCGAATCAGATGCATTTGTAACCTTGAAGAGTATCCCTAAAGAGAGTGTATGATGAATGTCGGCCTGGCCAATATCCAGAATTATTGCATTGTAATTTCCTAAGATATTTGTAACGGCTGTTGTTACTCCCGGCTTATCATCTCCCGATATACTAATAAGAATTATTTCGCTATTTGGCATAATTTACTAATTGTCTAATGGGTATTTTGTTGTAAGAAGAATTTAATCAAGATTTTTTCTGGTATTTTTTAAATGTATCCAGGGTGTTCTGCACATATTTTATAGTCTCTCTTCCGCGGAAATAGCCATATTTCACTACCGGATCGTTGTAAAATTCAGGTTCGCCTTTTTTGACAAGGAAATACTCCACGTGGTTAAACCATAGGTGTGGATTCTTACCGTATTTTCGGGCTAAGGCCATGGCGTCGAGTATGTGTGCCGGACCGGAATTGTAAGCTGCAAGAATAAACTTGATACGTTCTTCTTTATTCTCAATTTCACGAAATGAAAGGCTTAAACTCTTTATGTACTGAACACTGGCTTCGATATTCATTTCCGGATCGAACTTGGTGCTTTTATCCAATCCGAAGTTTGACGCTGTGCGAGGCATTAGCTGCATGAGTCCCGAAGCTCCTGACCACGAAACTTCTGTAGAATTAAAGCGTGACTCGTGGAAAGCTAGGGCAGCCAGCAATCGCCAGTCCCAATTTATAACAGCAGCATATTTTTTAAATAAACGATCGAAAGGGGAAATGCTTCCTTTAGGAATTTTTACTGTTCGAAGAGCAAGGAACGGACTTTTTTCGAGGTATTTGCTGCTTAGGTTTGAAATGATTTGTTCGGTTTCCGGTGTTTTTTGCCACTTGTCGATCGCTTTGCGTAGATTCTTACTGCCAGATGGGATTAACCAACCATTGTGTTGGCTGAAACCAACCGGCATATGGCAATCAAGATTTCTGCTATACGATTTATGGAGTTGGGCCAGATTGCGATAGGCGAGTGTGTAACCGATTTTATTGTCGGCAACCATGTCGATCAGATCATCATTTGTCAGGGAATCGGGTGCTAAAACTACATTTATTGTTCCGCCGATTTCTTCATTCAAAGCCAGCAATCTTTTGTAGAATATGCTGTTTGCTTGCACGTAAACGTCTTTTCCTTCTAACTGGGTGACATCCGATAGCGAATTAGCTCCTATGTTTTGCACCAGAACCTGATACGAATCGGGCTGTGGAAGCACAAAGCTGAATTTGCGTTTTAGTTCTTTTGTTTCAACGAAATTGTAGGCTACAAGATCCACTTTTCCTTCCTCGAGCCATTGGGTCATTTCTTTTTCGGAGCGGGCAATGTCGATTTTTAGGTTGACGTTTAAATAATCGGCGAGATTTTCAGCCATTTCGTAATCAAAACCCATTAATTCGTCCCGGTACAAAAAGTACGAAGTAGAACCATTCATGGTGGCTACCCGTAAAGTGTCCGAATCGATGATGCCTTTTAAATCATTTGAAGTACCTGTCGATAATTGCGCCATCTTTTTATGCCCGCACCCGGCGAACATAAAGACGGAGAATACAAGCGTAATTATCGGTAGTTTTCTTCTCATACAGGGTTAGATGAATTGAATATTGTCGCTTTTAATTACTTCTATTCCATTTAGTCGTAGAAAAACCTGTGCTGTTGCAACTACATCTTTCTGACAATACAGTGCTATCCGGCTTACGTTTTTTTCTTTGTAATAAACCTCTGCCACCTGGCTTCCATCGATATCATCTTTGGGAGTAGGGATGCCAAAAACAGCCGTCAGAAGTTTTAGCGAAGTGTAGTTTTTATAATCGCCGAATTTCCATAATTCGAGTGTGTCGATGAATGATATTTCCCACGGTTTTTTGCCAGCAATATTCAGTATTGAGGGTAATTTTAACCCGTTTATAAGCATTCTGCGGCAAATGTATGGTATGTCAAATTCTTTAATGTTGTGACCACAAAGTGTATGTTCCCTGGTTGTGCAAAATTTGTGTATCAGTTCGGTAAATTCAGTCAGGATTTGTTTTTCATCATCTCCACTGAATGATTTGGTGCGAAAATGCATTGTTTCGCCCTGAAAAAAGATGAACCCTACGGAAATACAAACAATTTTACCGAATTCGGAATAAATGCCTGCGCTGTTGTTGAAACCTTCGGCAGCCGTTGTTTCGTCTGCATATTTTTCGGGCATGCGCTTATAGATCAGATTGAATTTATCTTCCCATAAATGAGCTAAATCACTTGGTAATTCAGAGAAATCGGATGTTTGTGGAACTGTTTCAATGTCCAGAAACATTATTCTTTGTAGTTCGTTTTTCATCATACGCATTTGCAGTTATCAGTGAACAATTATCAGTCATCAGTAAACAGTTATCAGAGAACTAGTGTTCACTGTTCACTGATAACTGTTTGCTGATAATGTATTTAGTCAGAATATCAATAGCAATATGGTTGTTTCCACCTTGGGGGATGATTAAGTCGGCGAAGCGTTTGGATGGTTCGATAAATTGTACGTGCATTGGTTTTACGGTGCATTCGTAACGTTCCATCACTTTGTTTACCGATCGGCCGCGTTCCACGATATCTCGGTTGATAACCCGAATCAAGCGGTCATCGGCATCGGCGTCGACAAATACTTTCAGGTCCATCATTTTGCGTAACTCGGGATTTGTAAGTACCAGGATGCCTTCCACAATCACTACGTGGCAAGGTTCGATGGGAACTGTTTCGGTGGCGCGCGTACAGGTGAGGTACGAGTAGATAGGTTGTTCTATAGTTTTTCCTTTTCTCAGGTCTTTCAGATGTTTCACCAAAAGTTCGAATTCAATGGAATCGGGATGGTCGAAATTGATTTCCAGCCTTTCTTCGAGAGGTAAATGGCTACTGT
>DATFAW010000337.1:0-2409 GCA_035254165.1 Paludibacter sp. | reverse complement strand
CTAATGCTTTGTAACTTGTACTTTGTAACTCGTAACTACAAAATCATGAAATCATTTAACAAAATAGCTCAAATTATTTCCGCAGAAATAGCTCAAATCAACTGGAACAAAGAGCCAAGAGGACTCTATGAACCAATTGGTTATGTGCTTTCGTTGGGTGGAAAACGCATTCGCCCGGCGTTGACGCTGATGGCATGCAACTTGTTTTCGGACAATGTGCAACCTGCTGTAAACTCGGCACTTGGGTTAGAGATATTTCATAATTTTACTTTGTTGCACGATGACATTATGGATCGGGCCGATGTTCGTCGAGGCAAAGCAACTGTACATAAAAAATGGGATGATAATACTGCCATTCTTTCAGGCGACGTAATGCAAATTGCTTCCTACCAGTTTATGACCCAAACGCCAGAAAAATACCTTAAGAAATCATTAGAGTTATTCTCAAAAACAGCTGCCGAAATTTGTGAAGGCCAGCAATACGATGTTGATTTTGAAAAAAGAGATAGCGTAAAAGCTGAAGAATATTTGGAAATGATTCGGTTGAAAACGGCCGTCTTATTAGGTTGTGCGCTTCAAATCGGAGCTTGGATAGGTGGAGCAGGAGAGGAGGATGCCCAATTGCTTTACGATTTTGGAATTAATATAGGATTGGCTTTCCAGTTGAAAGATGATTTACTCGATGTATATGGCGACGAAGCTACTTTTGGTAAAAAAATAGGTGGTGATATTCTGTGTAATAAAAAAACCTATTTATTGATTTACGCACTGGAATTGGCAAAAGCAAAAGATGCCGATGAATTACAAAAATGGATCAAAACGACGGATGAAAATTTGTCGAACGAAAAAATTCTAGCAGTCACATCACTTTACAATCGGCTCGAAGTAAAGGCAATTTGCGAAGACAAGATGCAATTTTTTTATACCAAGGCCATCGCAAATCTCGAGAAAGTGAACGTTCTGGACAATAAAAAGCAAGAATTGAGAAAATTAGCCGAAAAATTAATGTTTAGAAACGATTAATTTTTTATCTTTGCGGGTAAGAAACAATTTTCAATTTATTAATACACAATTTTCAATTCATATTTGATTGCTTTAGCAATTAATTGTCGATTGTTGATTGTCAATTGTCGATTAACATGCCTTACCGCCGATTACCCAATACTGATCAAGCTCGTTTGCGTGCATTGAGTACAGCTATTCAACAAGCCGACCAAGAAAGTTACGGTGATCAGATTGTTTCATATAAAACCATTCACGAGGCAAAAACATATCTCAATATTTTTGAAAAACAATTAGCTCAATACCAGCAAACTCTCGAGAGTCAGGTTTCAGCGAATAAACGCTACCAGCAAATTGTCCACAATGCCCGCCTTTATATATCTCATTTTATACAGGTCTTTAATCTTTCTGTTATTCGTGGTGACATAAAAAAGGAGCATAAACTTTTTTATCAATTGGATCCGAATGTTCACACTGTACCCGATTTAAGTACCGAGGCCGCTTTATTGAAATGGGGAAAATGCATTATTGATGGGGAAAATGAACGGTTGCGAAATGGAGGATTACCAATTTATAATCCCACAATAGCCAAAGTAAAAGTTCATTACGAGGTTTTCAAGGAGTATAAGTCGAATCAAAAACTCTACCAGAATACTACCAATAGGAATTGGGAAGATTTGGTTAGCTTGCGTGAAAGAGGCGATCAAATTATTTTGGATATCTGGAATCAAGTAGAGGCAAAGTACAAAGATGAAAGTCCATATTCCAGACTAACTAAATGTCAAAGTTACGGATTAGTGTATTATTATCGGAAAGGCGAAAAGAAACTAACTAAGGCAGATGATATAGTTGACACGAGACACAATTTAGATATATAATTATTCGATTGTATTTGAGGATGTTATAACTTTATCCATTCGAATGTCTAATTTAGTAGATGGAACCTCAGCTAAAAACTGAAAATCAAATCCGACACCGATTTTAATAGAATTGTTGTTTTTAAAGAAACGATCGTAAAACCCTTTTCCGCGTCCTAAGCGGTTTTTTTTACGATCAAATGCCACTCCCGGAACTATCACCAAGTCAATATTTCCGGTATAATTTTCACCTGAATCGGGTTCCCAAATACCCAAAGCACCTTGTTTCATCGTTCCACCCGAAAAATAGGATTTTAGAACTAAATCCTTGCCAACTACAGTTGGTAGAATTACTTGTTTTATGCCACTCCACTTTTCAACAACTTCATGTGTAGGCAATTCATCCGGAGTTGACCAATAAAGCAGAATGCTTTTGGCAGCTTTAAACTCTGGCAATGTTTCTATCTTGCCGAAAATAGCATTAGCTTCTTCTTGCTTCTGAGCTTCCGAAATCAGCTTTTTTAATTCACGGATTTGTTTCCTGACTTTG
>DATFAW010000336.1:0-12231 GCA_035254165.1 Paludibacter sp. | reverse complement strand
GTGGTTACCGGAACAAAAGTGTTGGACAAACAACCACCTGTCTGGACTACTTTGAGCATTGAGCAACCGAATAAATTAAAGCTGACTTTTTCGGAAGCGATGGATTTTTCTCATGCTGCATTTAGTGTTGATCATGGGATGGAAAGTCCTGCTTCACAAACCATTTCAGATGATAAAGCTTCAATAGAGTTAACCTTTGGTTCAAACTTTACTCGCGGAAATTTTTATAAGCTAACAACTTCAGGATTAAAAGATCTAGCGGGCAACATGCTAATAAAAACAGATAGTATTATAGGGATTATTGAAGCAAAGGCAATTGGTGATTTGATTCTGAATGAGGTTATGTTCGAGAACCCGGCAAACTCGTTGGAATATGTTGAGATTTACAACAAATCGGATAAATTGCTGGATGTCTCAAATTTGGTTTTTACAACAAGGAAAACGGATGGGACATTGAACACGGGGACTAAGATTCCAGCATATACTCTGATGCCGGCTCATGGTTATCTTGCCATCTGTGCAAAAGCTGACTCGGTCCAAAATTATCATCATTGTCCAACCGGAAGCAATATTTTGAGTACAAGTAGTTGGTATTCTCTAAATAACACCAGTTCCACATTGGTTCTGACTAGTTCAGCCAAAGACACGATTTACGATGAATTAACATACAATACCAACTGGCATAACTCGTGGGTAAAAGATCCGAAAGGAATATCGCTTGAACGAACCGGTCCTGATCTATCAACCCAAAGCCAGTTTTCCTGGCATTCATCTGTTTCAACAGCAACTAACTACGGTACACCCGGATTTAAAAACTCTGAGTATGTCGACAAAGAAGCTCCAGTTTGGACAAGTTTTACGTTAGAGCAACCGAATAAATTGAAGCTGACTTTTTCGGAAGCGATGGATTATAGTAAGGCAACTTTTAATGTTGATCAAGAATTGGGAAGTCCTGTATCACAAAGTATTTCATATGATAAAAGATCTATTATTTTGGATTTTTCGTCTGATTTTGCAAAAGGGAAACTCTATAAACTACAGATTTCAGGGATGACAGACTTAGCCGGAAATGCACTGATTGAAACCAGCCGGACTATTGGCATTGTAGAACCAAAATCTGTTGGTGATCTGATTCTGAATGAGGTAATGTTCGAGAATCCGGCAAACTCTTTGGAATATGTTGAGGTTTACAACAAATCGGATAAATTGTTAGACGTGTCTGGTTTGACTTTTACTACCCGAAAAACAGATGGCACGTTGAATACTGCTACTAAGATCCCACTGAAAACATTGATGTTGCCTCATTCTTATTTGGCCCTTTGTGCCAATGCCGATTCTGTTCGAAACTATCATACTTGTCCTGCCGACAGCACTATTTTGACAACAAGTTGGTCGCCACTCAATAACGAAAGTTCCACGTTGGTATTGGCCAGTGCAGCTAAAGATACCATTTACGATGAGCTGATTTACAACGTGAAATGGCATAACTCGTGGATAAAAGATCCGAAAGGAATATCGCTGGAACGAACCAGTCCTGATCTACCAACTAATAATCAAGCTTCGTGGCATTCATGTCTTTCTTCTGCAACTAACTACGGTACCCCCGGATTTAAAAACTCTGAGTATGTTGACAAGGAAGCTCCAGTTTGGATTTCGTTTACGTTGGAACAACCGAATAAAATGAAGTTGGTTTTTTCAGAGGCGATGGATTATAGTAAAGCAACTTTTAGCATTGATGATAAGCAAGGAAGTCCAGTTTTGCAAACCATTTCAGATGATAAGACAACTATTGAATTAACGTTTAATCCAGCCTTTGCAAAAGGAAAACTTTTTATCCTAAAAACAAATGGATTAGCTGATTTAGTCGGAAATACACTAATTGAAACCAGCCGGACTATTGGCATTGTAGAACCAAAATCTGTTGGTGATCTGATTCTGAATGAGGTCATGTTCGAGAATCCGCTTAGTTCCTTGGAATATGTTGAGGTTTACAACAAATCGGATAAATTGCTGGACGTTTCAGGTTTGGTTTTTACAACCCGAAAAACTGATGGCTCATTGAATATTGGATGCAAAGTTCCACAGAAAACATGGATGTTACCTCATGCGTATCTGGCTTTGTGTGCCAATGCCGATTCTGTTCGAAACTATCATACCTGTCCTACCGAAAGTAATATTTTGAGTACAAGTAGTTGGTCGCCATTCAATAACGAAAGTTCTACCTTGGCTTTGACCAATGCAGCAAAAGATACGATTTATGATGAGCTGGCTTACAATACGAAATGGCATAACTCGTGGGTAAAAGATCCGAAAGGAATATCGCTTGAACGAACCGGTCCTGATCTATCAACTAAAAATCAAGCTTCGTGGCATTCATGTCTTTCAATTAGTACTAATTACGGTACTCCGGGTTTTGAGAATTCTTTTTATGAAGATAAGGAAGCGCCCGCTTGGGCTAGCTTAATTATTGAGCAACCGAATAAATTGAAGTTGACTTTTTCGGAAGCGATGGATTATGCTAAAGCGACATTTATTGTCGATCAAGGAATAGGCAGTCTGTCAGCCCAAACCGTTTCAGATGATAAAACAACTATCGAACTAACCTTTGCTTCAAACTTTGAACGTGGAAAACTCTACAAACTTCAGTTATCAGGTTTGACAGATTTAGCCGGAAATACACTGATTGAAACCAGCCGGACTATTGGCATTGTAGAACCAAAATCTGTTGGTGATCTGATCCTGAACGAGGTAATGTTCGAGAATCCGGTAAACTCGTTGGAATATGTTGAGATTTATAATAAGTCGGATAAATTGTTAGATGTCTCAAATTTGGTTTTTACAACAAGGAAAACGGATGGGACATTGAATACGGGCACTAAGATTCCAGCATATACTCTGATGCCGGCTCATGGTTATCTTGCCATTTGTGCAAAAGCCGACTCGGTCCAAAATTGTCATCATTGTCCAACCGGAAGTAATATTTTGAGTACAAGTAGTTGGTCACCGCTCAATAATGAAAGTTCCACGTTGGTACTGGCGAGTGCTGCTAAAGATACGATTTATGATGAGTTGGCTTACAACGTGAAATGGCATAACTCGTGGGTAAAAGATCCGAAAGGAATATCGCTGGAACGAACCAATCCTGATTTGCCTACACAAAGCCAGTTTTCCTGGCATTCATCTGTTTCAACAGCAACTAACTACGGTACACCCGGATTTAAAAATTCAGAATACATTGATAAAGAAGTTCCAACATGGACTAGCTTTAGCTTGGAACAGCCAAATAAGTTGAAGTTGGTTTTTTCAGAGGCGATGGATTATAGCAAAGCAATTTTTAATGTTGATCAAGAATTGGGAAGTCCTGTATCACAAAGTATTTCGGATGATACAAGATCTATTATTTTGGATTTTGCGTCTGACTTTGAAAAAGGGAAAATGTATACGCTACAAATTTCAGGACTATCAGATTTAGCCGGAAATACACTGATTGAAACCAGCCGGACTATCGGCATTGTAGAACCAAAATCTGTTGGTGATCTGATTCTGAATGAGGTAATGTTCGAGAATCCGCTTAGTTCCTTGGAATATGTTGAGGTTTACAACAAATCGGATAAATTGTTAGACGTGTCTGGTTTGACTTTTACTACCCGAAAAACAGATGGCACGTTGAATACTGGTACTAAGATCCCACTCAAAACATGGATGTTACCTCATGCGTATCTGGCTCTTTGTGCCAATGCCGATTCTGTTCGAAACTATCATACCTGTCCTGCCGAAAGCAATATTTTGAGTACCAGTAGTTGGTCGCCACTCAATAACGAAAGTTCCACGTTGGTACTGGCGAGTGCAGCTAAAGATACCATTTACGATGAGCTGACTTACAACGTGAAATGGCATAATTCCTTGGTGAAAAATACGAAAGGGGTGGCGTTGGAACGCATCAATCCACTTTTGCCCACGCAAAATCCCGAGTCGTGGCACTCGGCTGCTTCGGAGGTAAATTATGGGACACCCGGTTATAAAAATTCTCAATATCGGGACATTTCGGACAATGAAACCACAAAAAAAACCGTTTGGACAGAACCGGAGGCTTTTTCGCCAGATAATGATGGCGTGGACGATGTTTGTTTTATCCGTTACAAAACAGAAACTCCGGGCTATGTGGCTAATGCAGCAATTTTAAATCAGGTTGGCGTGAAAGTATTTCAATTGGCTTCCAATATTCTGCTTGGTACAGAAGGATTCTTGAGTTGGGATGGACGAACCGACAAAGGAAAGAATGCAAATGTTGGAATTTATATACTTTATTTTGAAATGTTTAATACACAAACGGGTGCCAGGAAAAAAATGAAATTACCTATTGTAGTTTCAACTCGATAATTTTGAATTATTAACGTGTTATTATCCAACAAATCAGCTATCTTTGCAGCGTTTTTTTAAACCCCTAACCTTCAAAGGAAAATATAAAATGAGTCCTGAACGATTCACTTCAGAAGGGGATAAGTTGCTGGGATCTAAGATCAAGTGTTTGATAAATAATAGAATAAAAAATAAAAATCAAAGGTAATCCTGTTCCCATTTAGAGGCTAAGGATTAATTTAAAATTATTGAAATGGAAAAAGTAAGTTATGCATTGGGTTTGAGTTTAGGCAACAACTTGTTAGGAAGTGGAGTTACTGCTCTGGATTATGCTCAATTGGCCAAAGGAATTCAAGATGTAATGGAGCAGAAAGAACCTGAGATTAGTTATCAGGAAGCTCAAACAATTATTGGTGATTTTTTTCAAAATCTACAAGCAAAAATGAGTGAAAAGGCCCAGGGTGAAGGAAAAGCTTTTTTGGAAGCAAACGCTAAACGTGCCGAAGTGGTAACACTGGCCAGCGGATTGCAATACGAAGTAATGACAAAAGGCGAAGGAGCTACTCCAAGTGCATCTGATTCAGTGAAAGTACATTATCATGGAACTTTAATCGATGGAACTGTGTTCGACAGTTCGGTAAGTCGTGGTGAACCTGCTACTTTCGGTGTAACTCAGGTTATCAGTGGTTGGGTTGAAGCATTGCAACTAATGCCGGTTGGTTCTAAATGGAAATTATTTATTCCATCAGAATTGGCTTACGGCGCTCAAGGAGCAGGACAAGCTATTGCACCACATTCCACTTTGGTATTTGAAGTTGAATTATTGGATATTGCTTAAAAAACAAAAGTTGAGAAATAAATCTAAAAAAATAATCATACAAAAAAATGAAAAAAACTATTTTATTTATTGCTGCAGCAGGCTTGGTTTTTACAGCTGCTAATGCAAAAACGAAGAAACCGGACAAAACTATAGTACAAGCTCCGGTTGCGGTTCTGGCAAACGATGTTGACTCCATGAGTTATGCACTTGGCTTAAATGTTGGATCCGATTTTTCTAAAAATATTAAAGCAATTCCAGGAGGTAAATCAAATGTTGATTTATTGATTAAAGGTTTTGCCACCGCAATGAAAGGTGATTCTGCTCTTTTGAAAACTGAAGAAGCTACAGCATTTTTCCGTAATTACATTGCTAAGGCACAAGCGAAAGACACAGAAGTTAAAAAAGCAGCCAGTGAAAAATTCTTAGTTGAAAATAAAACAAAAGAAGGTGTTCAGACTACAGCAAGTGGTTTGCAGTATAAAGTTCTGGTTTTAAAAGATGGTCCAAAACCAAAAGCTACTGATTCTGTAACAGTTCACTACCAAGGATTCCTTGTGGATGGAACTAAATTTGACAGTTCAATTGATCGTAAGGAACCGATTACATTTCCACTTAATCAGGTTATTCCGGGTTGGACAGAAGGCGTTCAGTTGATGTCAATAGGTTCAAAATACAAATTCTTTGTTCCATACACTTTGGGTTATGGCGAAAAAGGTGCAGGCAATGGAGCAATCCCTGGTTTTGCAACCTTGATTTTTGAAGTTGAATTACTAGGCATTAAAACATTAAAACAAGTTACACCTGTTTTAGACGCAAAACCTACACAAGATGTTAAGGTTGCAAAAAGTACCAAAACGATCAAAAAAGGTAAGAAATAATTTCGTTGCATAATATAATAGAAATTTATAAAATTGAAAATCAAATGAAAAAACAAAGTATTTTATCGTTGGTAGCTTTCGTTGCCATTTTCATGCTTGCTTCGTGCAATAAATACGAAGCTAAAACTGCCACTTTGAAAACTCAAAACGACAGTTTGAATTATACACTTGGTTTGGCTAATGGTGATGGTATTAAAAACTATTACATGAAAACCGATTCTTCAAGCAAGCCAATCATTGCATTAATGAAAGCCTTGGATAAAGCTTATAAATCAGGAGCTAGTAAAGGTGAAATGTATGCATTGGGCCTTAAAATCGGGAATTCGTTCAAAGAACAAAAAGCAAAAGGTTTGATGGGTGATTCAACAATGAAATTTGATGAAAAACTTGTAAAACAAGGATTGGTAAATGCATTGAATGGTTTTGATAAAGGAATGACAGCTAAACAAGCTCAGGATTATATTCAAGCTACTATGATGAAAATCCAACAAGCAAAAATGGGACAACAAGCGCCTCAGCAAGGACAAATGCCTCAAGGTCAACAAGCACCGCAAGGGCAAGCTGCTCCACAACAAGCACCACAACCAGTTAAATAATAGTTCAAAAAATTAATAATAAACAGAAAAATGAAAAAACTGAATATATTCATGGCGGTGGCTTTAGTAGCCGCATTTGCGTTTTCTTCATGCAATAGCAACAAAACAAAATTGCCAACATTAAAAACTCAACTTGATAGTCTGAATTATGCATTTGGTGTGGCTAATGGCGATGGAATTAAGAACTATTATATCAAAGGTGACTCAGCTAAAAAATCAATCGAATCTTTATTGGCCGGATTAAAAGAAGGCATGAAAGGTAAAGTAGATAAAGAAACCAGTGAAATTTCACAATTAGGAACTCAAATCGGAACCTCTTTGAAAGAACAAAGCAAAAAAGGTTTATTGGGCGATTCATTGTTGAAAGTTGATATCGACTTAATTAAACAAGGTTTAGTAAACGGTTTGAAAGGCTATAAAGGCCAAATGACTCCGGCTGATGCTTCGGCATATTTGAAAAAAACCATGGAAGCACGTGTTGCAGTAAAAATGGAAAAACAATTTGGAGCTAACAAAACAGCAGGCGAAAAATTCTTAGCTGAAAATGCAAAAAAACCAGGAGTCATTACGACTGCCAGCGGATTGCAATACCAGGTTATTACAAAAGGAAACGGACCTATTCCAACTGAAACCAGCAAAGTAAAAGTAAATTACCACGGTACGTTGATTGATGGAACTGTTTTCGATAGTTCTGTTGATCGCAAAGAACCAGTTGTATTTCCAGTAAATCAAGTTATCAAAGGTTGGACTGAAGTGTTGAAATTAATGCCGGTTGGTTCAAAATATAAAGTTTTTGTTCCTCAGCAATTGGCTTATGGTGCTACTGATCGCGGTGCAATCAAACCATTTTCGATGTTGATTTTCGATGTAGAATTACTTTCAATTGAAAAAGATCAACCTGCTCCACAAATGAGTGCAGAACAAATGCAACAGATGCAACAACAAATGCAACAACAACGTCGATAGTTTTCGATACAAATAAAAAATAGCCGGAGTGAATTCACTTCGGCTATTTTTTATTGTCAAAAGGATAGGTAATTAAAACATAAATCTATCTTTTATCCAATCTTTTATGTTATTCCTGAATATAATCTTTCACTTTCCATTTATTATATGTAATTTTGCTGCCTAAATGATAATTGCCTGGCACAAATGCATGAAGATGAATTACAAGGCCAATACTCAAAATCATTTGTAGCAGAATATAAACCAGATATACCAGAATACTTAATATCACCGACCATGGAAAAAATAGATCAGTTAGACCGAAAAATTTTACAGATTATTACCAAGAATGCGCGTATGCCATTCAAAGACGTTGCCGAAGAATGTGGAGTTTCGCGCGCAGCTATTCATCAGCGTGTACAACGTTTGATCGACATTGATGTCATTACAGGCTCAGGCTACACCGTGAATCCCAAAATGCTCGGATTTCAAATGTGCGTTTATATAGGAATTACACTCGAACGTGGTTCGATGTATAAAGAAGTTGTTGATGAACTTGAAAAGATTCCTGAGATTGTAGAATCGCAATACACACTTGGTTCATATACCATTCTGATTAAACTCTATGCCAAAAATGATATCCATTTAATGGAATTATTGAATGGTAAAATTCAGGAAATTCCCGGAGTGGCCACTACCGAAACGCTTACTTCGCTCGATCAACGCATTCGGAGATCAATACCAATTGAATAACCCCCTAGCCCTTAATCAAGCCCCCTAAATCCCCCAAGGGGGACTTTTAAATAGTATTTGTAATCATAATTTTAAACAAGAAAGTTCTTTAAGTCCCCCTTGGGGGATTTAGGGGGCTGGAATTAAGTCATATGGAAACAGTTGTTAGCGGCATTCGGCCGACCGGAAACCTTCACTTAGGAAACTATTTTGGCGCATTGCGCAATTTTATAAGCATGCAGAATGAGCATAATTGCTACTTTTTCATTGCCGATTATCACTCACTTACTACACACCCGACACCGGGCGATTTGCATGGAAACGTCCGTCAGATTCTGGTAGAATACCTGGCAGCCGGACTTGATCCAGAAAAGGCAACCCTTTACGTACAGAGCGATGTTCCCGAAGTGGTTGAATTGTATCTTTTCCTGAACATGAATGCTTATATAGGAGAATTGGAGCGTTGTACTTCGTTCAAAGATAAAATCCGTCAACAAGAAAATAACGTGAATGCGGGGCTTCTTACTTATCCAACGCTTATGGCTGCCGATATTTTGATTCATCGTGCCACGAAAGTACCTGTAGGAAAAGACCAGGAACAACATTTGGAAATGACCCGTACATTTGGAAATCGCTTTAACCGCTTGTATAATGTGGATTATTTCCCCGAACCACAAGCTTTCAATTTTGGTAATGAACTGGTGAAAATACCGGGACTCAATGGAAGTGGAAAAATGGGAAAATCAGAAGGAGAGGGGAATGCTATTTTTCTTGCCGATGAGCCGGAAGCTATCCGCAAAAAAGTAATGAAAGCTGTTACTGATGCCGGACCTACTGAACCTAATCAGGCTAAACCTGATGCTATTCAGAATATCTTCCAGTTGATGAAGGTTGTTTCAGCTCCCGAAACACTTGCTTTCTTCGATGAACAATACAATACTTGTCAGATTCGCTACGGTGATATGAAGAAACAATTGGCACAGGATATGATTGCCTTTACAGCGCCGTTCTACGAGCGAATTAAAGAGATATCAAGCAACGAAGCGTATATTTCGAAGGTAGCCCGCATGGGAAAGGAAAAAGCGCAGGAAAACGCCGCTAAAACCATTCGTGAGATACGTGAGATAATCGGATTTAAGCACTTTTGACCAGTCGGTAATCTATATATAGTAAAAAGCTTGTTCCAATTGCGGAACAAGCTTTTTTTTCAGACTCATATCAATGGTCTTTTTGGTTCGAAAGGGGGATGAGCTTAAGCCAAGCTGTAGCGCTGTTCGATGGATGAATCGCCATAGTTAATAGCTTCGGCTATTTGAGTCAACGAATAGTCGGGATGTTCGGTAAGCAAATCTTCTGCAGATTGAGTGCGGAGGGAGTTGATCCAGGCATTGAAGTTCATGCCTTCTTCGGCGTTGATAAAGTAAGCAAGTGCCCTTCTGTCAATGTTCAGGTATTGAGCCATTTGTTCTATGGTGATACCATATACAAGATAATACCGCTCATTCAATATCTCTTCTTTTAACTGGCACCAGGCTAACTGCTTGTTGTATGATTCTGCACTAAAATTGATTGGAGGATAAATAGCTTGTTTGATATCTTGAAATACCCGTGGATATTGAATATAATGAATCCCAAAAGCGGTGTAGAATACAGCATAAACAATGCTAAAGACTAATTCCGACGTTTCTTCTATTATAAAGCAAGATATAAAGGCGGATATGCTTACAGTAAGTGACAAGTAAAAGGAATAGCGTACGCCGGGAAGACGTAACAAAAAGCAGTTTGAAAAGAAATTGTCTATTTTGGTGTCGTATTTTCTGACTTCTCGTCTAAACACTTTAGTCAGATATATCAACTGAAACGCATAGAAGATCAGGAATAACTCCCGAACCATTACGGTTGGATGGTAGGCGAGCAATTTTAGCTCCTCAAAGCTTGATATAACGGGATTGCCCCATTGGGCAGCTACCACGAAGTACAAGACCAGAAAGAATGCGATTGGCGACAGATGCTTGAATACATAAGATCGGGTGATAAGCAGTGGATTTATAAGCACAATGAGCGTGAAAGTAAATAGGGAAGCCTGCAGGGAGGCAATAACTGGCTTCTCCATAGGTATAAGATTCACTACAGGTAAGTCTAATACCATAGCCAGAAATTGAATTGCAGACATTATTAAATAAGCACTCGTTAAGAAACGGAGTGATGTACGATATTTGTTTATGCTTTTATCAGACGGTAGCCGTACCGCCAAAAATACCATTGACATGGCTGCACAAACTACAACCAGAATCATGTTGATAAAGTAGTATGCCGAATGCTCCATAATGCTAAATATGCTAAGTCTTGTTTTTGCTAAATAAAAAGTAAACGTGAATAGGTTCAATCGATGCGATTTTGAACTTTTCTCATGATGCTAAATTAGAGCAAAGAAACAATCCAACCAAAATATTGGCCATTAAAAAGTAGGACAAGCTATTTTATAATGCAGTTATATGTAGTGTGTTAGAGGATGGACAGGTGGAATTTTTAGGACGTGCTTATTTTTTGCCTAAAAAATAAGCAAAACAGTGGAACGTGTTTTGGAATTAATGCAGGAAATAATGCCGTCGTTATTGGCTTCAGCTAAATCATTCTTATTTCAGAATGAAGCGTTCTACCACTTCGGCAACTCCGTCGTCGTTATTGGAAGCTACAATCACATCGGCCTCGTGGCGGAGCTCCGGAGTAACATTATCGACCCAAACACCCAGCCCGGCGTACTGAACCATGGTGAGGTCGTTGCCGGCATTGCCTACTGCTATTACTTCGCTTTGATTGATATCAAGTCTTTTGGCCAGAAAGTCAATGCTGGCGGCTTTGTCGATGCCGTGTGGCATCACTTCCAGGAAAAATGGTTTTGAGCGCGATACACTCAAGTCGGGGCGCTCGGCTTTTAGCTTTTTCTCCATTTGCTTCAGGTAGGAGGGTTCTTCAAGTAAAATGCATTTGACAGCGGAACCTGTTATTTCGGTTTTAAAGCTGGGTACTTTGTGATGGGGAATGCCTGTGAGGTTTATCTCAACATCGATGTATTCCGAATCGGTTTCACTAACTATTCCTTTGTTGGAATAGGTGATAATGTGTGTGTTATTGGCAATGCTGAAATCGTACAGGCTGTGAATTTCGTCGCGGGTGAGGTCTTTCTGAAATAATATTTCATTGCTCTTGAGCGAAGTTACTACAGCACCATTGAACGAGATGAGGTAAGAATCAAAGCTGGCAAGTTGAAGTTCTTCGGCATACTGCATCATGGCTTGCGTGGGGCGGCCGGAGGCTAAAACCACTTTTACACCTTTGTTTTGTGCTTCGGCCAACAGGTTTTTGTTGCGGGTAGAAATGGAGTGGTCGTCGCGAAGCAAGGTGTCATCGAGGTCGAGAACCAGCATTTTATAATCGGCTTCAAACGTTTTTGAAGTATCAGTATCAGCGTAATTGAATGTCATCGGGAGTTGTTTTAATTTCGGTGCAAAGATACGGCATTAATGCACAATTTACAATGCATAATTAAATAGCTTTGGTTCATAAATATAGAAAATAAAAAGAGCTTGTCTCCATGCTGAAACAAACTCTTTCTTTAAGTCCCTTTAGGGATTTAGGGTCTTACTTATACAAACACAAGTAAGGAGTATCTTCGGTACATTTCACTTTGAATTTTACATCTTTGGCCACCACGAAGCTTTCGAATTTCTTGTACGTTTTCCATGCTGTTTCGCCTGGTTGCTGAATGGTAAGCTGTCCCGAAATGACGGTCATAACTTCTACGGTACCTGTTCCGAATTCATATTCGCCGGCTGCCATTACACCTACTGTTGCATTTCCTTCTGCCGATTCCAACCCGATAGAAACCACTTTCCCATCG
>DATFAW010000335.1:0-5511 GCA_035254165.1 Paludibacter sp. | reverse complement strand
ACTTCAAACAACATACCTTCGGCTTCTTGCATTAAGTCGTCTACATCGGATTTGTCATCAAATGCTTTAGTTTGAATTTCAGTGGAAATACGTATTAGTTCGCGTGCCAGGAATTTTTGGGTGATAATGCGTGCGTGATATTCCAGGTGGGCCGCCGACGATACTTTGGCGGTAAGCAATGTTATGTAGTAAGGTCCGCCTACTTCATCAATATTGCCGTTTTTGCGAAGTTGTTCGGTGACGGTATGCATATCTACCGGCTCCTGGTGCATGGCCAGTGTAGTGATGGCTTCAAAGATCTTTTGATGCGATACTTTATAAAAACATTCTGGTTTCAGAATCTCAGCGATGAGTGAATAGGCATCTTTTTCAATCATGATTGCTCCCAAAACTGCTTCTTCAAGTTCGGGTGCTTGAGGTGGAAGTTTTCCAAATTCGTTGGCTGCAATAGGAGTAGGGCCAGTGTTTTTTTTGCTATAGTTGCGTTTTTCAGCCATTTTTCAATTAATTCATGATTAAAAATTTGTAATCCGCGATTTGCGAAATGGTTTCAAAAGTACTAAAGATTTTCCATTGCTCAAAGTAAATTTATAAACAGTGAATTGTTGAAAAGATGTTCAAGGTTCTGATTTCAATATAAATAATTGAGGTTTTTGGATTCAAAAAAAAACATTACTTTTGATATTCAAATACAAAATGCACTTATGATAGTTTTTCCTAATGCCAAAATAAATCTCGGTCTGAACGTAGTTGAGCGTCGCCCGGATGGTTATCACAATATTGAAACGGTATTTTATCCAATTGGATTGAGCGATGTGCTGGAAGTAGAGCCTTCGGAAGCTTGTACAGATTATAGCTTTTCGTCGTCAGGCATTGCCATAGATGGTGACCCTGAAGATAATTTAATTGTCAAAGCCTATCACCTGTTACGTTCAGGATGCCAATTTCCACCAGTGGATATTTCACTTGTAAAGCAAATTCCTTTTGGAGCGGGTTTGGGTGGTGGCTCGTCCGATGCAGCTTTTATGCTGAAAATGTTGAATGAGATGTTTGAATTGAAAATGACCCCCGGGAGACTTGAAAAATTAGCCGCAAAACTAGGAGCTGATTGTCCTGTTTTTATTAAAAATAAACCTGTATTTGCAACCGGAACAGGCAATGTGTTTAAGCCGGTAAAGTTGTCATTGAAAGGTTATTTCCTATTGCTGGTGAAGCCTTATATTCATGTGTCCACTCCTGATGCTTACTCGCTTGTTGTACCTGAAAAACCTGAAGTTTCGCTTTTGGAACTGATTCAAAAGCCAATTGCAGAATGGAAAGGTGTAATTAAAAATGATTTTGAGAAATCTGTTTTTGCAAAGCACCCTGAAATTGAAACTATAAAAAACAATCTATACGAAATGGGTGCAGTTTATGCTTCTATGTCCGGTTCAGGTTCTTCGGTTTATGGTATTTTTGAATCGGTACCTGAAGAAACAGATATTTTTGATGGTTGTTTCGTTGCAGGCGGAATGTTAGATTAATCCCGCATATAAAATCCAATTATTCTTTTGAAAAAATAGCGGTTCAAGACTGGGTTTAGTCTATCTAGAACGGCATAAATCAGCTTTTTAAAAGTGTATAATTTTTTAGCAAAAGGCTTGCCTAATCCAACAAAAAGTAGTACTTTAGTGCGATTTTTTAGACAGAAATAAAATTAAAAAATAGATGATTGATCAAGACAGAATTATTAAGGTAAACATTGACGAAGAAATGAAGTCTTCGTACATCGACTATTCCATGTCGGTGATAGTTTCGCGCGCATTGCCCGATGTACGCGATGGTTTTAAACCAGTTCACCGCAGGGTATTATTTGGAATGAACGAACTGGGAAATAACTCCGATAAACCATATAAAAAATCTGCTAGAATTGTTGGGGAAGTGATGGGTAAGTATCACCCGCATGGTGACTCCTCTATTTACGGAACATTGGTTCGTATGGCCCAACACTGGTCTATGCGTTATCCATTGGTTGATGGGCAAGGAAACTTTGGTTCGATTGACGGCGACAGCCCTGCTGCTATGCGTTATACCGAAGCACGTTTGCGCAAACTGTCCGAAGATATGTTGATTGATATAAACAAAGATACTGTTGATTTTCAATTAAACTTTGACGATACGCTGAAAGAACCAACCGTTCTGCCAAGCCGTATTCCAAATTTATTGGTAAACGGATCTTCGGGTATTGCTGTAGGTATGGCTACCAATATGGCTCCTCATAACTTAGCGGAGGTAGTTGATGCAACGATTGCTTATATCGACGATAATGACATTGAAATTTCAGAAATACTCAAATACATCAAGGCGCCTGATTTTCCTACCGGTGGTATCATTTACGGTTATGCAGGTGTGAAAGACGCATTCGAAACCGGACGTGGACGTATTGTTGTTCGTTCGAAAGTAGAAATTGAAACGGATGCACAGGGACGCGAAAAAATCATTATCAACGAAATTCCTTATCAGGTTAATAAAGTTGAATTGATTAAAGCCGTTGTAGCTTTGGTGGAAGATAAAAAAGTAGAAGGTATTGCTCATATCAACGACGAATCGGACCGTGAAGGTATGCGTATCGTAGTTGATATTAAACGTGATGCTAACTCGAATGTGGTATTGAATAAGTTATTCAAGTATACTGCATTGCAATCATCATTCAGTGTGAATAATATCGCGTTGGTTCATGGCCGTCCGCGCATGTTGAATGTGAAAGAATTGATCCATTATTTTGTAGAGCACCGTCACGAAGTAGTTATCCGTCGTACTCGTTTCGAATTGGGTGAAGCTGAAAAACGTGCTCATTTGTTGGAAGGCTTTATGATTATCCTGGATAATCTGGATGAAGCCATTAAGATTATTCGTGACTCAAAAACTCCCGACGAAGCTCGTACCCGTTTGATGGAACGTTTCGGTTTGTCTGATATTCAATCGCGTGCCATTGTTGAAATGCGTTTGCGTCAACTTACCGGTATGGAACAAGATAAGCTTCGCGCTGAATACGAAGAAGTGATGAGACTGATTGCCAGTTTGAAAGAAATTCTGGAAAAAGTGGAATTGCGCATGCAAATCATTAAAGATGAATTGTTGGAAGTAAAAGCAAAATATGGCGACGTTCGTCGTACACAAATTGTTTATTCTTCTGAAGAATTTAATCCTGAAGATTTCTATGCCGATGATGAAATGATTATCACTATTTCGCACCTTGGATATATTAAACGTACTGCGTTGAGCGAATTCAGGGCTCAGGGACGTGGTGGCGTAGGTTCGAAAGGAAGCGATTCGCGCGACGAAGACTTTATTGAATATATTTATCCGGCTTCGATGCACAACACCATGTTGTTCTTTACTTCGAAAGGAAAATGTTACTGGTTGAAAGTGTACGATATTCCAGAAGGAAGCAAAAATTCGAAGGGTCGTGCTATCCAAAATATGTTGAACATCGACAGCGATGATAAGGTAAATGCATTTATCCGCGTAAAAGGGTTGAATGATCCTGAATATACTAAATCGCATTATCTGATTTTTGCAACGAAGAATGGTGTTATCAAGAAAACTTCGCTCGAAGCTTATTCTCGTCCACGTCAAAATGGTGTGAATGCGATTACTATTCGTGAAGATGACCAGGTAATACAAGTTCGTTTGACCGACGGAAATGCGGAAGTATTGATGGCTAACCGCAATGGCCGTGCTATTCGTTTCAATGAATCGAAAGTGCGTGAAATGGGTCGTACAGCTACCGGTGTACGTGGTATGACACTGGATGATGATGGACAAGATGAATTGGTTGGAATGATTTGTGTAAACAAAGAGGACAATGAAAACATTATGGTTGTTTCTCAACTTGGTTATGGTAAACGTACGTTGCTCGACGAAGTAGATGAAGATGGCAACTTGCTTTTGGATGAAAATGGAGATACTGTTCCGGTTTATCGTGTAACCAATCGTGGTGGTAAGGGTGTTAAGACAATTAATATCACTGAAAAAACAGGTAAACTTGTTACAATCAAAAGCGTTACAGATGATAACGACTTGATGATAATCAATAAATCGGGTATTACTATTCGACTAAAAGTGGTTGACTTCCGGGTTATGGGACGTGCAACTCAAGGTGTTCGTTTGATAAATCTGGGAAAACGCAACGATGAGATTGCATCAGTTTGTAAAGTATTGTCGGAGGTAGTTGAAGAAGTTACTGAAGACGTTGCTGAAGAAGGTTCTGAGGTTGACGTGGACGATAACACCACAGTAGCTGAAGCTCCGATTGCGGAAGTAGACGAAACCATTGAAAACTAACAATCAAAAGATTCTGAACTGATACCATGATGTATCAGTTCAGAAAATACTAATTCAAAAAAACAATTACGCATCATGAAAAAAATTATTTTATCCCTAATTCTGGCGATAAGCTTTACTTTCTCTTTTGCTCAGAAAGCAAACGTTTCGAAGGCAAAAAATAAAGCTTTGACGGAGACTAACCCGGACTTTGCCGGCGCACGTGAGGCTATTAAATTAGCTCTAGCTGATTCAACTACAAAAAATCTGGCCGAGACATGGTATGTTGCCGGTTTGATTGGCAACAAAGAAAATGAATTGCTTTATCAGAAGGCGTTGCTTAACCAACCGTTTGATACTATTGTAAAAGGTAAAGCCATTTTGGAGTCGTACAATTACTTTATTCAGGCTAATAAGCTTGATCAAATGCCTGATGCAAAAGGAAAAGTGAAACCGAAATTTACAAAAGATATTAAATCTAAGTTGACTGAGTATTACAAAATTCAACAAAATTTGATTTCTTACGGTGCTCATTTGTACGAAAAAAAGAATTACGAAGGTGCTTATCAGGCCTTTAATGTGTTTTTGGAAATTCCAAAATTGCCTCTTATGAATAACGAAATCAAGATGGACTCTACGTATAATATGATTACTTATTATGCGGCTATTGCGGCTTCGAATGCCAAAATGAATGATAAGTCAGTACAGTTGCTGGAAGGTTTGAAGGATAAAAACTACGAGACTCAAAATGTGTATCAATTAATTTATGAGCAATATATGAATCAAAAAGATTCAGTAAGTGCTGTAAAAACATTGAAAGCAGGATTTGAAAAATTTCCAACAAATGGTTGGTTTTTACAAAACCTGATTAACTACTATATCTACTCGAAAAAGATTAATGATGCGTTGATTTATTTGAATAGTGCTATTGAAAAAGATCCAAAAATGGCTCAATACCGTTATGTGAAGGGTAACCTGGACGAATCGATAGGTAACTATGATTCAGCTTTAGCTTCGTTTGATAAAGCCATTGAGCTGGACCCAACCATGGCTGATGCCTGGGCAGGAAAAGGCCGTTTGTATTATAACAAAGCTGTAAGAATGGCCGAAGAGTCTAATAAAATCAAGGATGTAAAACTTTATAATGCTGAAATGAAAAAGGTTGATGCTGCGTTTAAAGAATCAATTCCTTTCTTCAAAAAAGCT
>DATFAW010000334.1:0-4204 GCA_035254165.1 Paludibacter sp. | reverse complement strand
ATATTTGACAAAAAAAGACTAATTTTGCGGTCAAATTATCAAACTATAAAATTCGAAGAAAATGGTAAATTACAAAGAACTTGGATTGGTGAACACCAATGACTTATTCAAAAAAGCTATCGAAGGCAAATATGCTATTCCAGCTTTCAATTTCAACAATATGGAACAAATGCAAGCTATTATTGCAGCATGTGTTGAAACAAAATCACCAGTAATCTTGCAGGTATCGAGCGGTGCGCGTAAATATGCCAACCAAACTTTACTTCGTTACATGGCTCAGGGAGCTGTAGAATATGCAAAAGAACTAGGACAAAACATTCCGGTTGTTTTACACCTTGACCACGGTGATACTTTTGAATTGTGTAAAAGTTGTATCGATTCAGGATTTTCTTCTGTAATGATTGATGGTTCACACCACTCTTACGAAGATAACATTGCATTGACTAAAAAAGTTGTTGAATACGCACATGCACACGGTGTAAGCGTTGAAGGTGAGCTTGGTGTTTTGGCCGGTGTTGAAGACGATGTTGTTGCTGAACACCACACTTATACCCAACCGGAAGAAGTTGTTGATTTCGTAACCCGTACCGGTGTTGATTCATTGGCTATCTCTATCGGAACTTCACACGGAGCTAATAAATTCACTCCAGCTCAATGCACCCGCGACGAAAACGGTATTTTGGTTCCACCACCATTGCGTTTCGACATTTTGGAAGAAATTGAAAAACAAATCCCTGGTTTTCCTATCGTATTACACGGTTCTTCTTCTGTTCCTCAAGAATATGTTGCTACTATCAACAAATACGGAGGTGCGTTGAAAGATTCTATCGGTATTCCAGAAGAGCAATTACGCAAAGCTGCTGCTTCAGCCGTTTGTAAAATCAATATCGACTCTGACGGCCGTTTGGCAATGACTGCTGCTATCCGCGAAGTTTTGGCTACACAACCTGGCGAATTTGATCCACGTAAATATATCGGTCCTGCACGCGAAGAGTTGAAAAAATTGTATGCTCACAAAACTGTAAATGTTTTAGGTAGCGCTGGAAAAGCGTGATTCAAAGCCCCTTAAATTCCCCAAAGGGGAACTACATAAAAAGGTCGTTTCCATAAAGAAACGACCTTTTTATGTCAATGCAAGTCTAAAGTCCCCCTTCGGGGGATTTAGGAGGCTTTACAAACTATTGATAGCATTCAAGTCTTCGAAAGCCACTTTTAAACGTGCAATAAGCGATTCTTCACCTTTACGCAACCAAACGCGCGGATCGTAGAATTTTTTATTCGGTTTTTCAGCTCCTTCAGGATTCCCGATCTGGCCTTGCAAATAAGCATGATTGGCTGCTTCAAATGCACGAATACCATCCCAATAAGCCCATTGGGTATCGGTATCAATATTCATTTTTACCACACCATAACTTATAGCTTCACGAATTTCGGCATGTGTTGAGCCGGATCCACCGTGGAAAACAAAGTTTACCGGATGAGCATCTGCCAACCCTAATTTTTCTTTGATATAATCCTGTGAATTCTTAAGGATGATTGGCATAAGTTTTACATTACCCGGCTTATAAACACCATGCACATTGCCAAACGAAGCTGCAATGGTAAAGTTAGGAGAAACTTTGCTCAGTTCCTGATATGCATAAAACACATCGGCAGGTTGTGTGTACAATAAACTATTATCGATGCCGCTGTTGTCAACGCCATCTTCTTCGCCACCGGTTATTCCAAGTTCAATTTCGAGCGTCATGCCCATTTTGCTCATACGTTCGAGATAACGTTTGCTGATAGCAATATTTTCTTCGAGCGGTTCTTCCGAAAGATCGAGCATGTGTGAGCTGAAAAGTGGCTTACCTGTTTCGGCAAAATGTTTTTCACTTGCATCCAACAACCCATCAATCCAGGGAAGTAATTTTTTTGCAGCGTGATCGGTATGAAGAATTACATGAACTCCGTAGGCCTCGGCCAGTGTATGAATATGTTTGGCTCCTGCAATGGCGCCCAGAACGGCAGCTTGCTGTCCTTCGAGCTTCAACCCTTTGCCTGCATTAAAAGCAGCACCACCATTTGAGAATTGAATCATTACCGGCGCATTTACAGTCTTTGCTGCTTCAATAACCGCATTTACAGTCGACGATCCAACCACATTTACAGCCGGAATAGCAAAACCATTCTCCTTAGCCACTTTGAAAATGTATTGCAAATCAGTTCCGGTTACAACACCCGGTTTTACAACATCTGAAATTTTACTCATAATTATATTATTAAATAGTTTTGAAATTTTACAGTTATGGTATAACAAACAGACACTAAAAAAGTTGATTTAATCTATGTTTGCGTTCAGGATTTCTCAAATTAAAGGTTAGGCTAAATCCTGAATCAAACAAACTAGTTAGCCAATTCTTCCGATAAGAAATGTTCTAATTGCTCGGGCTTTACATTCACTGTCAACCGGCCATTGATTGCCCACGAAATGTGCCCGGTTTCCTCAGATACAACAATGGCAATGGCATCAGAGTGCTCTGTGATTCCCAGTGCAGCTCGATGTCGCAATCCCATACGTTTTGGGATGGACTGATTTTTAGAAACAGGCAAGATACAAGCAGCAGCTTTTAATTTTCGGTCAGAAACAATCAAGGCTCCATCATGTAGCGGACTGTTTTTGAAAAATATATTTTCGATTAGCCGGGAATTTATCGTCGCATTAATTTGTTCGCCGGAATGCGCATAGAAATCCAAACTATTCGTTCTGGTCAATATAATCAAGCCACCTGTTGAACTTTTTGCTAAGTTACGGCAAGCCAATACTATTTGTACTAAAACAAAATCAGTCTTTTCCTTTTCATTGGAACTATTCCCAAAAAAACGTTTAAAAATCATGAAGATGCTACCTCTTCTTTTTGATCCTATTCGTAAGAAAAATCGTCGTATCTCATCCTGAAAAAGCACAATCAAAGCGAAAGCACCTACGCTTATCACCCGATCGAAGATACCACCCAGAAGCTCCATTTTAAATACATATGAAACCAGAAACCAGCAAATTACAAAAGCTAAAATACCAATGAAAATATTCACAGCTCCTGTACGCTTGAGTAGTTTAAACGTTTGGTAAAGCAAGATAGCTACCAAAAAAATATCTACAACATCTTTAAATCCTATTTGAAATCCCATAAATTAAACATTTCAAGTTTTATCAATTTCAGATTATTCTGATTCATTTGCTTCCACATATTTTTTATAAATTGCGATAGTCTGAAAAGCCTCTTTTACATCGTGAACCCTCAGAATGGAAGCGCCACCAATTAACGCCAGCATATTGGCCGCCGTAGTGGCATTTAAAGCTTCCGCAGCTTCTATTTTGAGTAACTTAGTCAACATCGATTTGCGTGAAACGCCAGCTAAAACTGGTACATTTAGTTGTTTAAAATACTCTAGCTTACTCAACAATTTATAGTTTTGCTCCAGGTTTTTAGCAAATCCAAATCCCGGATCAATTACCACATCTTTTACTCCTAACAAATGTAATTGCGCCAATCTCTTTTCCAGAAAATGCAAAACCTCCGACACAACATTTTCGTATTGAGTCTGGTATTGCATTGATTGCGGATTACCACGCATATGCATCAACACGTATGCCACCTGAAGATCGGCAATGGTCTCGAACATCAGATCGTCCAATGTGCCGCCTCCGATATCGTTAATCATCGCAACGTGATAATTATTAACCATATGTCGGACTACACCCGACCTAAAAGTATCAACTGAGATGAATACATCCGGAAATTTCTTCAGAATCACTTCAATCCCTTGCGAGACCCGTTCAATTTCTTCATCTTGCGAAATCATTTCTGCCAATGGCCGGGTGGAATACCCCCCTACATCGATAATGCTTGCACCATCTGCCACCATCTTCTCCACGGCTTGCAAGATGGATTTATCTGAAGCAAACCTGCTCCCATTATAAAAAGAATCGGGAGTGACGTTAACTATCCCCATAACAATGGGCGTTGATAAATCTACTAATCGATTATTTAGATTAATTTGCAAAGAATTATTGCTCATAATATTGAAAAAACTTACAAAACATAAGAAATATATACAGTTACAAAAGTAAGAAATTATAGCGAGAGATTTGTTGGATTGCAAAAAAATAGAAATTTTTAAACCAAAGTATACGTTTTTTGTATAAATCAAGTTATTATGACTG
>DATFAW010000333.1:0-14067 GCA_035254165.1 Paludibacter sp. | reverse complement strand
GGTTTGGCATTAGCAACTCTAAATTCAGATAAAATAAACAGACTAGACAAAGAACTTAAAAAACTGGATAAAAAGGTTGATAGTCAAGGAAAAAGGATTGATTCTATAGCTAGATTTTTGTCGAATGATGGCCCTGACTCTGATGGTGATGGCGTTCCGGATGTTAGGGATAAAGATCCACATACACCACCTAACACACCTGTTGATTTTTGGGGAAAGCCTTTGAATATCAATGAATATAACCACGCAAGCAATAAGACAAACAATTCGTTTGGCAATTTTGATGATACTCCCGCAGTATATTTCGATTTTGATAGGATTGATTTGGGCAACGGTGCACTTGAAACTATAAGCAAAATAGCCTCCAGAATGAAAGCCGATCCTAGTCTTTATGTTGAGGCAAGAGGTTATTGTGATTATTTAGGAAAAAATCCATATAATGAATCCTTGAGTAAAAAGCGTGCCGAAAGAGTGAAAACCGAGTTAGTGAAGATTTGGAAAATTCCGGCCGATCATATAATTGCAAACGGAAAGGGGAAGATAATAGAACCTCGTATAAGATATCGTCCTAACCGGAGATGTGACTTCTTCTTCGACAAACAATAAAAAAACAGTACCGATTTATCAAAAAAGCCTGCTTAAATGTGGGCTTTTTTGTTTATTACTGTTTCAAATTCTTATATCAGCAGATTTCCGTAAAATAATAAATTATCTTTACAACAGATTTTGAATTTAGAGATCAATTAAATAAACTGCTGAATTCTAACGTTTATATTTTAAATATCTAATTAATGAAACCAACAATTATTGATTTGTTGAACGAAAGTGTAGACAAATATGCTCACAATCCATTCCTATGGGAGAAAACCACTACAGAATTCTTGCCAACAACCTATCTTGAAACAAAGCAACAATCGCATTTACTCGCTGCGGGATTAATCGAGCTTGGAGTAGAGCCGGGCGATAGGGTGGCACTGCTCTCGGAAGGAAGAAACGCGTGGATAATAGGAGAGTTGGGAATACTTCATACCGGTGCTGTTAATGTACCCTTGTCGATAAAACTGGAAGAAAGTAATGATCTTATATTTCGGTTGCTTCATTCGGAAGCAAAATATATTATGGTTTCCGGAGGGCAATTGAAAAAAATCCGGACTATTGTGAATACACTTCCTCTGATAAAAAAGGTTATTGTATTTGATGAACAGCAGGCATACGAAACGAATGAGATAAGCTTGGTCGAATTGCTTGAAAAGGGAATGAGGTATCAGCAGGAAAACCCAGCGGAAGTAGAGAAAAGAGCAAAAGCAGTTAAACCCGACGATATGGCTAATATTAGTTACACTTCGGGAACTACTGCCGACCCGAAAGGAATAATGCTCACTCATCGGAACTACACGGCTAACGTGGAACAGGCATTAACACTGATGGATATTCCTGCTTCGTACCGCACGCTGCTTATTCTTCCGCTCGATCATTGCTTTGCACATGTGGCTGGTTTCTATAGTTTCATGGCTTGCGGAGCAAGTGTAGGAACCGTTCAGATAGGGAAAACAGGTATGGAAACTTTGAAAAACATACCGATCAACATAAAGGAATTAAAACCTAACTTGTTGTTTAGCGTTCCGGCTTTGGCAAAGAGCTTTAGAAAAAATATTGAGTCTGGCATTCGCTTGCAGGGACCGGTAATCAATTGGTTGTTTAAAACGGCATTGAGCATGTCTTATTCATACAACCGGGAGGGATATAACAAAGGTCGTGGCTTGCAAATTCTCAAAAAACCTTTGCTTATGGTGTTTGATAAAGTGATATTCTCAAAAATTCGCGAAGGATTTGGTGGAGAACTAGATTTCTTTATCGGTGGCGGTGCATTGCTGGATATTGATTTACAACGTTTTTATTATGCTATTGGTATTCCGATGTTTCAGGGCTACGGATTGTCGGAGGCAACGCCTATTATTTCATCCAACGGAATGAAACATCACAAGCTCGGCTCGTCGGGCTATCTGGTAAAGCCAATGGAACTGAAAATATGCGATTTGGAAGGCTGCGAACTGCCTAACTTTGAAAAAGGTGAGGTAGTAATAAAAGGCGAAAACGTAATGGCTGGCTACTATAAGAATGAAAAAGCCACAGCCGAAACGGTAATCGATGGTTGGTTGCATACTGGTGATATGGGTTACATGGATGATGATGGATTCTTATACGTGGTCGGTCGTTTTAAGAGTCTGCTGATTTCAAGCGATGGTGAAAAGTATAGTCCGGAAGGAATTGAAGAGTCACTTGCCGATAATTCGTATTTTATTGATCAGGTGGTGCTTTATAATAATCAGAATCCATACACAACAGCATTAATTGTTCCCAATAAAGAGGCTTTGAAACGCTATGTTCATCGCAAGAAACCACAGTTGGACTGGAATTCGAAGGAGGCTAAAGAACTGGCTTTAAATAAACTGCAACGGGAAATTAATGAATATCGTAAAGGTGGAAAACTGGAAGGCACGTTTCCCGAGCGTTGGCTGCCGGCAGCTGTTGCTGTTATTGGAGAACCATTTACAGAACAAAATGGATTAGTAAATAGTACGATGAAAATAATGCGTGGAAAAGTGGAGGAACGATATGCGGCGCGGATTGAAAGTTTATATTCTTCAGGAGCAAAAAGCATTGAAAATCAAGAAAATATCGATGCATTGTGATTAAACACTATATTTGGTAATAAAAAATGTCATTCCTTGTCGGAGTGACATTTTTATTTTTTTAAAGTGTATTGGTAATCATCTGGCTTATTTTGTCTAAATAAAAAACATCCGTTTCGTCCAGTACATCATATTGTTCGCTGTCAACATCCAGCACGCCAACGACCAGGCCATGTTTATCAAAAACAGGAACGACAATTTCGGCAACCGAACTGCTGCTACAGGCAATATGGCCGGCAAATGCATTGACATCTGGAACAAATAGAGGTTTTGCTTCTTTCCACACTGTTCCACAAACTCCTTTTCCCTGTTTAATCCGGGTACAAGCTATCGGTCCCTGAAATGGCCCCAGAACCAGTTCATCGTTCTTTACCCAATAAAAACCAACCCACCACCAGCCAAAAACCTCTTTTAAAGCGGCTGATAAATTGGCCAGATTGGCAATCAGATCAGTTTCTCCATCTATCAAAGCTGACAATTGTGGCAATAGCGATTCATATTTTTCTTTTTTGCCGACTGAAACCGGCATGTGTAGTTCTTCAGACATGATATATTCATTTTTTTTAATTTGCAAAAGTACATTATTCTAAGATTTGTTTCGCCGAATGCAGTTCTTTTTTATCCTGTTTCTCGTTCTTCTAACTTAGCGAAATTTGTCCAAGAACAAATAATTATCGAAAAACAATATAAATGTTTCGTTAATTCAAAAATTTTGCTTTCCTTTGTACCCACATTAACACATAAATTATTTCCTAGTATACAATCAACTGTTTAAAAATTGAATTATGAGAAAAAGTCTCTTTAGATTGATTTCCTTAAGCTTGTTGCTGGTTTTGGCTGCGAATTCGGGAGCTCAACAAGCGCAACCGCTTCCGATGGATCCCAAAGTGCGTTATGGAAAGTTAGATAATGGTCTGACTTATTACATTCGCGCTAATACTGAACCGAAACAACGTGCCGAGTTTTATATTGCTCAGAACGTTGGTTCAATCCTTGAAAATGATAATCAAAACGGATTGGCTCATTTCCTGGAACATATGGCCTTCAATGGTACTAAAAATTTTCCGGGAAAAGGTATAATTAGTTTTCTTGAAAAACATGGCGTCAAATTTGGCGAAAATATTAACGCCTACACTGCTTTAGACGAAACAGTTTATAATCTATCTGATGTTCCTACGGTTCAGGAAACTGTGGTTGATAGCGCTTTGCTGGTTTTGCACGATTGGTCAAGTTTCTTAACTCTGGATGGAAAAGAAATTGACGATGAGCGTGGCGTTATCATGGAAGAATGGCGCACCCGGTTTGGAGCCGATCGTCGGATGTGGAAAGAATCGAACAAGATTAAGTTTCCTGGCTCGCAATACGGTATTCGCGACGGAATAGGTGATACCGCCGTTATTAAGCATTTTAAATACGACGTTATCCGCGATTATTATAAAAAATGGTATCGTCCTGATTTGCAGGCTATTTTAGTTGTGGGCGATGTAGATGTAGATAAAATAGAGGCGAAAATTAAAGCCCTGTTTTCGGCTATTCCTAAGAAAGCGAATGCTGGTGAACGCCCGGTTTACACCGTGGACGATAATGACAGTCCAATCGTGGCGCTGGTTTCAGACAAAGAAGCAAGTATGACCCGTATTCGACTGGACTATAAGCACGATAAAATCCCTACCGAGGTAAAACTTTCAGTCCAGGGCTATGTAAAAGGTGTGATTGATAATCTGATTTCTGCAATTATTGGAGAACGCTTCGACGAAATAGCTCAACAAGCTACTGCCCCTTTTGTAGGAGCTTATTCGCATTATGGTGAGTTAGTCAAATCGAAAGATGCATTTACCTTATTGGCAGTGCCAAAAGAAGGTAAAGAAGTTGATGGATTGAATGCCTTATTGCTTGAGGCCGAAAAAATTAAACGTTTTGGATTTACCAATGCAGAGTTGGAAAGAGCAAAGACCAATATGTTGAAACGTTTCGAAACATCGTACAAAGATCGTGACCACCAAAAGAACGGTGACCTGGTTCGCGAATATGTTCGAAACTATTTAGATAACGAACCAATACCTGGCATAGAGTGGGAATACAATACCTTACAAATGATCTTGCCAAGGCTTAACGCCGACATGGTTAACCAGGTGGCAAAATCTTATGTGACAGATAAAAATCTACTTATTACTATAACGTCGCCCGATAAACCAAGTGTGAAAGTACCAACTAAAGAGCAGGTACTTGCAGCTATAACCGAAGCTGGTAAAGCCCAATTGACTGCAAAAGCCGAGGAAACGATGAATAAACCGTTGATTGAAAAAGTTCCTTTAGCCGGTAAAGTGAAAAAAGTAGTGAAAAATGAGAAATTAGGAACCTCTGAATGGACTTTAAGCAATGGAATAAAAGTAATATTCAAACCGACTACATTCAAACAAGACGAGATATTGATGAGCGCTTACAGTGAAGGCGGACTTTCAAAGGTTACTGACCTTTCTGTTCTTCCTTCGGCTACATTAGCTACTTCCATTGTAGGTAATAATGGTTTAGGCAATTATTCGCAAGTGGAATTAAGCAAGATTCTTACAGGTAAAGTTGCTTCTGTTCAACCACAAATAGATGGATATGAAGAAGGTTTTAACGGAAGTTCCTCAGTGAATGATTTTGAAACTATGCTACAGCTGGTTTACTTGTATTATACAGCTCCACGGAAGGATGATAATGCCTACACAGCTTTAACAAATATGTATCGTGCCAGTTTAGCAAATAGTGCCACCGATCCACGCAAAGCATTTTCGGACACTATAAATACAATGATTACCAGTCACAACCCTCGTACGGTGATTCTTAATTTGAAAACAATTGATAAAGTAGACCAGGACAAAGCATTGGCGTTCTTCAAAGAACGATTTGCCAATCCTGCCGATTTCACATTCATTTTTACCGGTAATGTTGATCCGGCAAACGAAAAAGTAAAAACAGCCATTTGCATGTACCTGGGAAGTTTGAAGACCACTAAGGGAACTGAGAAATTCACGGATAATAATATTCGCAAACCGCAAGGGAAAGTGTCGAATGTGTTTGAAAAGGAAATGAAAACAGCTAAAGCTTCTAATTTTATTTTATATAACGGAGCTATACCTTACAACATCGTCAACAACACTATCTTAGGTGTAATTGGAGATATTCTTGATATTCGATACACCGAATCTATCCGTGAAAAAGAAGGAGGCACTTACGGAGTTGGTGTACGTGGAAGAGTAAGCAATCAGCCTATCGATAATGCTAGTTTATTGATGCAATTTGATACAGACCCGGCAAAACAGCCTAAACTTATCAGTATGATTTACGATGAGGTTAATGAGATATTGAAAAACGGACCACGTGCAGACGATGTGCAGAAAGTGAAAGAAAATCTCCTGAAAACTTATACCGAAAATCTAAGAGAAAACAGTTGGTGGTCAAGTAGTCTAGAAAACTATTATCATAACAAGATAGACTATATTGATGATTATAAAGCAACAGTTGAAGCCCTTACCCCTGAATTAATTCAGTCGACTTTAAAGAAACTGGTTGATCAGGGCAATGTAATGGAAGTGGTTATGAAACCGACGAAATAAATTTGGCGGAATACGAAAAAGAGGAACAGTTCAGTGGAATTGTTCCTCTTTTTTATTATAACCTTAAAAATGACAGCAAATACCAGTTCTACAATTAATTATTTATATATCTGTTGGCAAAAGTTTTCAAACCAAAAGCATTGCAGAGAAGAGATTACATCTATTTCCTTTTGCATATAAATAACACAGTTATTTTCTTATAACCGATAGAACGCAGATTATTTATTGAACTTTGCAAACGCTTCTACCGGTCGGTGCGGACTGACTGGCGCAAAGCTTTTAGCGACATAACCGACACGTGCCACAAACATCAATTGTCCATTGAGACTCAGGTGAGTGGCAACTTCCTTTTTGAAATTTTGTTCTTCAACAAGCTGATTCATGGGCTGAAATCCCATTTGCAGTCGCCCGCAAGTCAAGTTTAACTGTTGATATAACCGTCCAACTTTTATCCAATCAGCAACAGAATTATCCGAACTTGTGATAACAATCCAGCCACCACAATTCAGTGCCTGCTTTTTTGTTTTCTCAATTCCAGCTTTTACGAACGATTCTTTTGTAGAATCTTCCGGCTTCAGAAAATGACGGACAAAGAAACCACTGATTCCATCAATCTGCATGCCGGCAGTAGTAAGTCCATCCTTCTTTTCGTTTGCATCTTTATCCGAAAAACGCATCCATCTAGCCAACTCGGCTTGAGCATCCTTTTTGAGAGCTTGCTGAGTATAAGCTTCAATCGTTTTTTGTGCAAGATAGCTCCCCTTTTTCGATAGTGTTGAAAAGAAATGAACACTCTGCGGATCGGAAGCTAGCAGCTGATTGGCATCCTTCTCTTTGACACATACTGTTTTAAATGGGCTTCGCAATGTTCTGCGTTTTTCTATCAAACTAAGGTCATAACCGGTTGGCGACGTTTTATCGAGATAGATCCCGGCAACTAATGCACTGCTTTGAGGACCATCACTGAGCTTTACATCACACGCATAGCCCATACTTCCGGCAGCCAACGTAAGATTTTCGATAAAAGCGCCCAATGATATATATAATTCTTTTCGCTCAGGGTCGACTACCGGAAGTTCACGGCTAGTATCAGCATATAACCGGATAATCCGATTGCCCTGTACTTCCACTTTCCAGGGTTGCGAATTATGAAAACTGCCTGCCAAAGAAGCAAAGTAAAGCATCTGGTAAACATCACCCTTGGCACCGTATTCCGCAGGCATTTGGCCACGAAATCTGGCAGAGCAAGAACAAAGTACACCCATCGACATGATTATTATACTGATTAATACAGGTCTCTTCATCTTTTAAAAATCACTTATCTTTACTCCATAACCGAACGCCCAAACGTAAAACCGGTGAAAGATCGACATTCGGGATTGAATAGCTGGCAGTTCCGAAATCAATAGTTTTGTCACTTCGCAGATAAACGTGCATACCTGGTTGAACATAAAAATAACGGCCAATAAAAAGCTGATAACTAAGTCCCAATCCGGTATCAAAACTGTGTAGGTCTTTCCGAATACCGGTACTTTTTTGTTCAATCTCGAAAGTGTGCGCTTCCAGATACGTGTAAAGTTCCAGGTTCCGCCATAGATTATAACCCAGAAACACTCCCGGCGAGGTTTTATAAAAACGTTTAAAGTCTGCTGACGAATTATTCACTCCTGCTGTTTCAGCATCATAACTTCCACCATTGATAACACTCAGGCGCGCCCGGAAACGCTCAAACCGGTAACACACTGCAAAATGATAACCACCTGTCAGAAACATGGGTACCAAACTTTCGACCTCCACAGCCGATTTTACATTATAACTTTTCGAATGCGACTTTGCAAACTCTTTTATCTGCAACGAGTCGATTTGTCCATACATATTCGCAGCAGTAACAGCCATGAATACAATAAATAAGATTCTCTTTTTCATCCCAATAAACTTTGAATTTTCATATTGCAAAGGTCGGCAACGAAAAAGCAAATCCTCTCCGCATTTGTTACCAAATCACTCGGAAGCAGTTTTTTTATTCCTGATTCTGCTGAGCGATTTAGGAGCAATTCCCAGATAATTGGCAATATGATAAAGCGGAAGTCGCTGAAATGCCTGTGGATATTCCACAACAAGTTTCTGATAGCGCTCTTCGGCTGAAAGAATCTGTAAATCGACGCTTCTCTGCACTAGCTGCACATAAGCGTGCTCAATCAATAAGCGTGCAACCCGTTCCATGGCAGGCACTTTCTCGAACAGGGTCTCGAGATCATTCTGTTGTATAAATGCTACTTCCGAATCTTCCCAGGCTTTGATGTTGAGATATGATGGCGTTTGACTTATCCTACTTCGGTTATCAGTCACCCAATCACCTTCAAAAGCGAAGTCGGTAGTAATTTCGTCGCCTCTATCGGTCAGTTGATAATAAATCACCGTCCCTGAAAACAGAAAAGAAATAAACCGGCAAACGTTATCCTGCCGGAGTAAACTGTCACCTTTCGAAAAAGTTTTGATCTGAATATAAGATAACAATATCTCCCACTCTTCTTCAGTGAATGGAATGAGTTGCCGGATAGATTGCTTTAATTTTTCTGAGTTCATATGATTTCTTCTCCAATAACCGGATATATTTTCTTTAAATAACGGAAGCTTAACGATCTTCAGCGGGAAGTTTAATATCCATTTCTTCCTACATTTAGCCATACAAATTTAGTGAATATTGTTGGATAATAATTCTCACTATATTATTTTTTCATGAAGGAAGTTTCTTTTGTCTCCCCTCCTCTATTCCGGGCAGTTACTCACAAACTTTTGTGATAATACTTACTGGAGTCGTATATATCCTGACTGCTATCGTTTTTTCATTTTGCAAGTCTAAACCGTGAAAAGAAACTCAGGCATTTCATATATTCGGAAAGAAATAAAATTACGATGGCTGATTTCATCGGGCAATTTAAGTTGAATCGCTTGCAATTGAGCTACAAACAAAGCTCTTTTCTTGCATTTCGCAAGCCTATTTCGACGAAATTCAATAAAAAACAAAAATAATAGCCTGAAAATTTGGCTCGTACCTACTTGTTTTTGTTATTTTGCACCCGATTTAAACCATCGTACACACAACCAAACGAAAGTATGTCCAAAAATCTTGTCATAGTAGAGTCACCGGCTAAAGCCAAAACGATTGAAAAATTCCTGGGAACCGATTATCATGTCATGTCAAGCTTCGGTCATATCCGCGATTTAGCCGACAAAGGAATCGGCATCGACTTCGAAAATAATTACGAGCCGCAATACGTGGTCTCTACCGATAAGAAAAAATTAGTATCAGAACTCAAGAAAGCAAGTAAGGAAGCCGAAACGGTTTGGCTCGCTTCCGATGAGGACCGCGAAGGAGAAGCCATTGCCTGGCACTTATACGAAGAGCTGAAGCTAAAAAAGGACAACACCCGCCGCATTGTTTTTCACGAAATCACCAAAGATGCCATACTTCATGCCATTGAAACTCCAAGGGATATTGATATAAATCTGGTTGATGCACAACAAGCCCGTCGGGTATTGGATCGCATTGTGGGTTTTGAATTGTCACCTATTTTATGGCGCAAAGTTCGTCCGTCACTTTCTGCCGGTCGTGTGCAATCGGTAGCTGTGCGTCTGATTGTAGAACGCGAGCGCGAAATCAATCAGTTTAATGCCGAGGCATCTTATCGTGTCAGCGCTGTATTCACTTCAGTTGACAGTAAAGGAAAACCCGTTGAACTGAAAGCCGAACTTCCACAACGCTTTGCTACCAAAGCCGAAGCACAAGCTTTTCTTGAAACTTGCAAAGATGCTGAATTCTGCGTTGACAATATAGTTACCAAACCGGCAAAAAAATCGCCGGCACCACCTTTTACCACTTCCACCCTGCAACAAGAAGCAGCTCGCAAACTCGGTTACTCTGTGGCACAAACCATGCAAGTAGCCCAACGGCTTTACGAAGCAGGAAAAATAACCTACATGCGTACCGACTCGGTAAACCTGTCCGATTTAGCATTAGGTACTTCCAAAGCTGAGATCATCAGCATGGCAGGTGAAAAATATGTTCATATCCGCAAGTTCAACACCAAAACAAAAGGTGCACAAGAAGCTCACGAGGCCATTCGTCCGACATATATGAATGCCCACACAGTGGAAGGAACTGCGCAAGAGAAAAAACTATACGACCTTATATGGAAGCGCACCATTGCCTCGCAAATGTCCGATGCCGAATTGGAAAAAACATCGATTTACATCAGCGTTTCAGGCAGCAAACTTCAGTTTGTTGCTTCGGGCGAAGTAATTGTGTTCGACGGTTTTTTGAAAGTATACATGGAATCGACCGATGACGAAACAGATGCTGAGAACGAATCATTATTGCCTGCAATGAAGAATGGCGAAAAGCTTTCGTTTGTTGAAATCGTTGCACAGGAACGCTTCTCACAAAAACCCCCACGCTACGGCGAAGCCAGTTTAGTGCGCAAAATGGAAGAACTTGGAATTGGCCGTCCGTCGACTTACGCTCCAACTATCTCCACTATTCAAAACCGCTCATACGTCGAAAAAGGCGATCGCCCGGCTGATAAACGCGAATACAATGTGCTCAAACTAAAAGCAGGAAAAATTACCGATAAAATTAAAGAAGAAAATACCGGTGCCGAAAAATCAAAACTTTTCCCTACGGATATTGGCACCGTGGTAAATGATTTCCTGACAGAATACTTCCCCGAAATTTTGAATTATAACTTTACAGCTGACGTTGAAAAGGAATTCGACTGCATTGCAGATGGAGAAGCTAGATGGACAGTTGTCATTGATAATTTCTATAAAAAGTTTCACCCGATTGTAGAAGACACGATGAAAAACTCCGAACGTAAAGTTGGAGAACGCATTCTGGGTGTTGATCCGAAAAGCGGACGGCAACTTTCGGTAAAAATTGGGAAATACGGACCGTTGGCTCAAATTGGAACAGTGGAAGAAGAAGAAAAACCAATTTTTGCTTCCTTGCGCAAAGAACAGTCAATCGAAAGCATTACATTTGAAGAAGCGCTTGACTTATTCAAATTACCACGCCAAGTTGGTGAATTCGAAGGCAAAGTAATGACCGTGGCTATTGGCCGTTTTGGGCCCTATATCCGTCACGACTCCTCTTTCTACTCATTGCCAAAAACCGATGACCCGATGGAAATATCAACAGAACGTGCTATCGAAATCATCGAAGAAAAACGTGAAGCTGAAAAAAACCGTATCATTCAAACACTAGGCGAGAATGGCGAGATTCAAGTATTGAATGGTCGCTTCGGACCTTATTTCACTTTCGAAAAAGTAAACTATAAGATATTCCCAAAAGGCACCGACCCTACAACGTTGACTTTCGAAAAATGCCAGGAACTGATAGCCGCACAACCCGAAGCTGCCAACAAAAAGAAACCATTCGGACGTAAAGCAGCCGCAGCAAAAACTGAAAAGAAAACGAAAGCTGAACCAAAGGCAAAAGCCCCGGCTAAAGTAAAGGCTTCAGCTAAAACAACAACAGCGAAGGCAAAAAAATGATATTAGCTTCGCGTTATTAGTTATACGATATTTGGCTTTTGTGCGTTATTAGCATAATCAACAACGCACGACGAATAACAATTAGTGACGCGGCTTGCCGCAAATAACATTTAACAACCAAATTCAATGAAAAAACTTTTTTTATTATCAGTTTTGCTTGTAATTAGCTTGTTGGCTAAAGCGCAAGCACCATTTTCTCTTTCCGAAGGAGAATCTGCCCTGGTTTATTCATTACCAAAAACAGTATTTTGTATTGAAGTACAAACAGAAAAAACGACCCAGAAGCCAGGTAAGTTTTATCGCTATTCCGAGCGATACCTGGCCACGAATAAAGTAATAACAGAAGAAAAAACCACCTATAAATTAAAAAATATTGTGGTAAAAACCCGTGCTATTGCTGATCCAAACAGGACATATTCAATTGCTCCAAACGGTAATCTTCAAACAAGCCGATTGTCGGTAAATGCTCAGGGGATTTTGTGCGGCATAAATACACCTGCCGAACCCGAGACTGCACCCGCTAAAGTGTGTGACGCTCCAAAAACAGAAACTTCGAATCAGGATGCTTTACTTCCTTTAGGCGAAGAATATATGATGGCCGGCTCAGAGGCTAAATTGGCCGAAGGTGCCGCCAAACAAATATATCGCATTCGCGAAAGCAGAATGGGCCTGTTGACCGCCGATATAGACAAACTACCTGCCGATGGCGAGTCACTTAAATCGATGTTGGAAGGCATGAATAAACTGGAAAAGAAGCTTACCGAACTTTTTATTGGACAAACCAACACTGAGATTGAAACTCAAACGCTATACCTAACTCCAACAGCTTCGGTCAACAATGAAGTTTTGTTTCGCTTGTCAGGGCTGAAAGGCCTTGTTGCTTCCGACGATTTAAGCGGTGTACCTTATTATATCAGTGTAACTCCAGCCGAGAAAGCTACCGCCGGTCCAAAGTCAAAATCCGAAAATGGGGCTCTGTACACCGTTTTACCCGTTTCAACCCAACTGTCAATTAGCGACGGAGTATCTACTATTTACAGCAACCAGTTCTTTGTACCACAATTTGGGAAAACAATTTCGCTTCCCGAAAGCTTATTTAAGCAGGCTCACCTTAAAGTACGGGTTGACCAACAAACAGGCAGATTGTTAGGTATTGAATAATATTCAATTATCATTATATCAAAAAAGCCCCAACAAAATATGTTGGGGCTTTTTTGATACTTTAAATGAGAAGTTATATTTCATAAACTTTAGAATCGTTTCCTTACCAGCACTTTCAATCCATCTGGAACAGTTTTGATATGCACCTCTCTTCCTTCTTCATAAGGCTCTCCATCATAGTGAAACGGTCCGGATTCTTCGCGCATCAAAGTTATTTCATCCGAACGAAGCGTAGTCATAAACAAATCCTTATCTATCGTTTTAGCAAAAAGTTGTAGTGCTAATGTCGGAATGGCAATAATTGGGAAATTACTCATAATAGAAATATCCAGTTTTCCATCCTGAACGCTAGCTTGCGGTGCTATATAGGCATTATTTCCCCATTGTGAGGCATTGGCAAATGTCAATACAAAAGCTTTTGCTTTCAGGTCAATACCTTCACCTTTCAAATGGCAGTTTTGAGACTTATAACTGAAATAGCCTGTAATTATCTTTTCCACATAGCGCATAATCCCCCGCTTTTTACCTTTTGCAAATTCGGTGCTCACATAAGCATCGAAACCTGTCCCACAAGTACAAAAGAAAGGGCGGTCATTCACCAAACCATAATCCATAAAAATTGGTTCCGATTGATTTAGTTGCTGGATAGCTTTTTTCACATTCATTGGAATGTTTAAGTGGCGCGCCAACCCATTGCCGGAACCAATTGGGACAATTCCCAACGAAGCATTGGTATGTACAATTGAACGTGCTACTTCATTCACCGTTCCATCCCCTCCTACTGCTACGATCATATCAAAACCTTTTTCAACAAATTGCTTTGCCAGTTCAGTTCCGTGGCCACGATATTCAGTAAAAACAATTTTTGCATCAAATCTGTTAGCATCCAATCCTTCTTGTATCATTTTGGGAAGATTTGCCTTCTTTCCGGTACCGGAATTAGGGTTTATTATGAATGCAATTTTAGTCATCATGTTGTCTTTGTTCAATGCTTTTTTAAAATGGTTGGCGAAAATACGAATAATTTATCAATTTTCAAGGATTTAGTACCAAGTCTT
>DATFAW010000332.1:0-12421 GCA_035254165.1 Paludibacter sp. | reverse complement strand
CTATTTGACCGCGATTTGGAAATCGCGAAACCCACTTCCATATAGTCTTTGATGAAATATTAAACTAATACCGACAATTATTTATGAAAACAAAACACTCTCTTTTTCTATTCATGTTCTTCGTGATGGGCGCGCAATTATTCTCTCAGAATCAATTTGTCTTAAAAGGTAAAATTGAAGGAAAGCCCACCGGCAAAATCTCAATTTCTTATACTGTATTCAGTAACACTGATAATAAATGGACTACGGTTTATGATACGGTAGCTGTGAAGAATGGTGATTTTTTGTTTCATGGAAGTATAAGAGAACCTTTAAATGCTTGGTTAAGCTATAACGGTAAATCGACTTCATTTTATATTGAACCAACTAATATGGAGCTGTATTTGCCAAAGAATAATATTGAGAAATTCAAGTTGCAGGGTTCAAAAACCCAAGATGATGCCGAATTATTAGCTTCGGGTACTAAAAAATCAGCAGACTTAGTTGAAGCGCTTTTTGGTCAATTAAAACCGATACGAGAACAGCTTGATACCTTGAAGGAAACTCATCTGGATTATAAAAAGCTATCGGATAAGAAAGAATATATTGAGCGGCAAATGGATTCGATTAGAAATTTGATAGCGCAGAAAGAGATTGGTTTTATACGATCTAATCCTAATTCTGCTTTACCTGTGGTGTCTTTTACTATTGAATACCTTTATTCGCGAGGATATTTATCTTTAGATTCAGCAAAAATATTCTTTAATAATTTGCCGGAGAAAGTAAGATTAAGCTGTTTAGGTATGGAAACAAATAAATTTATTCAGATATTTGAGAATGTTCGGGTTGGTAAAACAGCGCCTGACTTCAATACGCCTGATATGAATGGAAAGATGGTGCACTTGTGCGACTTTCGGGGTAAAAGTTATGTAATGTTGGATTTTTGGGCAAGTTGGTGTGGTCCGTGCTTAAGAGGAGTGCCACATTTGAAAAAAGCATATGCTAAGTATCATGAAAAAGGATTTGAAGTTGTAGGTGTTTCTGTGGATAGATCGAACGATGAATGGCTTACCGCTATTAAAAAGCATGATATTTCCAATTGGCATCATGTGTTAAGTGTGCAAAGTTTGGAAAAAAGATCACAAGGTTATACGAATGATGAAGATATCGATGCAAAATATCCGGTTAGTCCTATTCCGAGATATGTATTGATAGATAAAGCAGGGGCAATTATTGGTATGTGGGAAAGCTATTCGGAAGAAAATGAAAAAGATCAGGACACTAAACTGAAAGAAGTATTTGGAGAATAACCGGGGTGAGAAGAAATAACAGAAAGCCCAACCTGAACATTCCGTTCTGGTTGGGTTTTCTATTTGTTTTCTTGTTTGTAAATAAATCAGTATCAATTGCCGTCTGCTTTAGACTTCGGCGTGAGCTCAGTCGAACGCTGACGGATAGAAGCAATTCAATTCATTTGGCTTTAGCCAAACAAAAGGCAATTAATCTTTCTCTATGTATACCGTTTGTGTAGGATACGCAAATTGCAGTCCGGCAGCATTGAAAGCCCGGAGAATTTCGGTGTTTACCTTCGATGGCGTTTCCATAACATCGGCATCCTTTCGGATAAAATAGACAAAGGTGATAGCCAATGCAAAGTCGGTAAAATCGGTAAAAGCTACTACTACATCCTTTTCGTAAACATCGCTGACGCGGTTAGGCATATCGCGGAGGATAGTCATGGCTTCGTTCATTTTTTCGGGTGTGGTGTTGTAGGTCAGGCTCAGTTTCATCATCACGCGGCGCATAGGTTCTTCCGAGATATTTTCCACCGAAGCTTCTACAAGTTTGAAATTTGGAATCGTAACCATTCGTTTTTCCAACGTACGTATGCGTGTGCTGCGTATGCCGATATTTTCTACAAAGCCATCGAATCCATCTACTTTAATACGGTCGCCAATGCGGAATGGGCGGTCGGTGAAAATAGTAAATCCCCCATAAATGTTTTTGATCGTATCCTGGGCAGCCAGTGCAAATGCTAAACCACCAATACTAAGTCCGGCGATAAGTGTACCTACATCAACACCTACGTTATTCAATGCCATTACGATACCCAACGACCAAATCACAGCCAAAATGGCACGACGGAGGATAGACATCAAATGATTGTCCAGGTATTTAAGCGTATTTTTGTCGGCGGCTTTCGGGGCTAAATATTCTTCCAATAACGCATTTACCAAGCGCGCAACAAACCAGGTGATGTTTATAACCGTTAGAACTTTGTAGGCTTTAAGGATCAGGCTTTCAATATGCGTTCCAAGCTCCAACCGGCGTGCTGCAAACCAAATGGCAACGAGCATAATCCCGAATAAAACCGGTGCCTGAAGCATTTTGAACAGAATATCGTCGAGACGGTTTTTTGTTTTGGTAGTAAGCTTTTGAATAACATGCTTGTTCAACAAGATGATTATTTTGTTGAGCAATAAAGCGCCGGCGATAATAGCTAATGATATCAGCCAGTCGTGCAGAGTGTTTTTGTAGAATGTTTGTTCGAGCATAAGCTTTAAAACGACCCCCAATCCGTCAGCTGACGGAGGGTAAGGGAGATTAGTATTGTTTCTTGATTTTTATATCTCAATATTTAATAGCCGAAGCTATCTTAGTTCCCCTTTAGGGGTTAGGGGTTTCAAATGCTATCGCATCGCTCGGCATACGCCAATCGCCACGTGGCGACAGGTTGATTGAACCCACTTTGGGTCCGTCGGGGATGCAGGAGCGTTTAAATTGTTGTGCAAAGAACCGTCGTACGAACGTTTTCAACCATTTTTCGATCACTTCGTCGGCATAAGTACCGGCAAAAGCATTTTGGGCTAAGAACAAAATTTTAGCCGGACTGAACCCGAAACGAACCATGTAATACAGGAAGAAATCGTGTAACTCGTACGGTCCGACAATATCTTCTGTTTTTTGGGCAATGTCGCCGTTTTCGTCAGCCGGAAGCAGTTCCGGGCTGACGGGAGTATCGAGTACATCGCGCAGAATTTTTTCGGATGTTTTATCCAGTTGATGCGCCGCCCAATCTACCAGATAGCGCACTAAAGTCTTTGGAACTCCAGTGTTTACAGCGTACATCGACATGTGGTCACCGTTATAAGTTGCCCAGCCGAGTGCCAGTTCCGATAAGTCGCCGGTGCCAATCACCAACCCGTTGTGCTTGTTGGCAATATCCATCAGTATTTGCGTCCGTTCACGAGCCTGTGTGTTTTCGTAAGTCACGTCGTGCTGTTTCGGATCGTGGTTTATATCCTTGAAATGCTGTATGCAGGCATCTTTTATCGATATTTCGAGCATGGTAATGCCCAATGATTTCATTAGGTTGACAGCATTCGAATAGGTGCGGTCGGTGGTTCCGAAACCGGGCATGGTGATGCCAACAATTCGTTTGCGGTCGAAGCCGAGTTTGTCAGCTGTTTTTACACAAACGAGCAAGGCTAATGTAGAATCCAATCCCCCCGAAATACCTACCACAACCGTTTCGGCATGCGTGTGTTTCCATCGCTTTGCCAATCCGCCTACTTGTATGGAGAAAATCTCTTCGCAGCTGGCATCTCGATTTGTGATGGGTGGAACAAACGGATATTTGTCGAAAGTGCGGATCAGCTCAAAGTGAGTGAAATGCGCATCTTCCAGCTTTATGGTGCGATAAACACGACTCGATTTATCGTTGGTGTAATTGGTGTTTCGCATGCGGTCGGCTTGCAGGCGTTCGATGTCAATTTCACTTATAACCAGTTGCGGTTCGAACGAGAAACGCTCGGAAGCAGCAATCATTTTGCCGTTTTCGGCAATCAGTCCGTTACCGGAATATACCACGTCGGTGGTTGATTCGCCCGCGCCGGCTGAAGCATACACATATCCGGCAATGCACCGGGCCGATTGTTGCTCGATCAGTTGACGGAGATATTGATGTTTGCCAATTAATTCGTTGGTTGCCGAAAGGTTGAAAATGACGTCGGCGCCGTGTAAGGCATGTTGTGAGCTTGGTGGAATGGGTACCCAAAGATCCTCGCATAATTCGATGCCGAAAGAAAATTTACCGTCGCCGAAAAGCAAGTCCGTTCCGAAAGGAACTTCTTCACCCGAAAGTGAAATGCTTTGAATGTCGGTAGCTGTAGCCGGAGAGAACCAGCGTTTTTCGTAGAATTCGTTGTTGTTAGGTAAATGCGTTTTCGGAACAACACCCAAAATATGTCCTCCTTGCAGTACCACGGCCGTATTAAATAATTGATTCTGAACACGCATCGGCATCCCAACAATGATTACCGCGGTGGTAGAAAACGTGAGTAGTTGCAACTCATTCAATGCTTTCTCGGCATCGGCAAGCAGTTGTTGCTGGAAAAATAAATCGGCACAGGTGTAGCCGGTAATCGATAATTCGGGAAAGCAAATCACCTGCACTTTTTCCGCTTCGCCCTGACGTACCAAACTGACCATGCAGGAAACATTATAAGCACAATCGGCCACCCTAAGTTTGGGAATGGCAGCAGCTACCCGTACAAATCCGTTATTCATTTATAAAGTTTTTAAAGTTTTTAAAGTTATAAAGTTCTTAAAGTTATAAAGTTCTTAAAGTTGTAAAGTTCTTAAGGGATATGAAGTCTAAAGACTTTTTAGAGGCAAACTTTATGAACTTTCAAACTATCAACTTCTTATTCCTCGTTACGGGCTAGGGGGTCTTTTGCTTTGTCTTCCATTTTGCCCAGGTATATTTCTAACGATTTAGCTGAAATCTGGATTTCCCAAACCGAAAGTCCAAGCGAAATAATGAGACTAAGCAAAGCTACTCCAAAAACATAAGCTGAAATTTCGTGGAATCCTACGTAAATAAGAAACATCGTAGCTACACAAAGTAGCAGACTTGCTACGCCAAAAAGTTGCATATTTTTAGTCAGGTACAGCCGTTTACGCAAATTCATAATTTGAGCATGCGTTATCGCGGAATGGTCTTCCATGTAACGGTCTTTCAGTATACGCACTAATTGCGCATACGATAAAAACCGGTTGGTGTACGCCAATAAAATCAACGACACAGCCGAAAATAGAAATGATGGCGTTATAAGCGTTAGTTCTTGCATAGTTACTACTTTCTAAATTAAATTCTAGATAGAAAAAAATAATCCAATGTTGTACAAAAGAACATAATCGCCATTGTAGTTAATACTTCCTCGGTTTAAAATATATCCTAAACCCAATCCGGCTTGAAAATATTTCTTAGCTCTATAAACGAACATTGGACCAATGTAAGAAGCGTAATAAGTTGATCCGAGACCTTGATGCCAATATTGCAATGAAATAAAAGGTGAATTAAGATAAGGTTTAAAATGAAGATTTAATCCAGCTCCATATGATATTGCTCCAAATCCAAATTGTAAACTGACATTGTTTCCAATCATTGCATTGAAATCAATTCCAACTAATCCTCCTCCACCCATTAATAAACCAGTATTTACACCAACGTTAGAATAGTTTTCAGTTGAGATATGAATTTTTTCTTTCTTCTTATTCTCAGAACTGTCATTGAGGTTCTTTGGAGAAAAATAAATATCATCCCTTACTTGAGATAAGCAACTTAAAGTTGTCAGAAGTAATAATGTTCCAAGGTAGATTCTTTTCATGGGCTAATTCAAGTAATGACTGCTAACTGCTGTTTGTTCACTGTTTACGCGCAATGTTCCGGATCATCAACGTGATTTTTCATCAAGGTTGCAACTTGCCGTCCAAGTTCCAGGCAAGCTTCATACTTGTCTGTTTTCAGTCCTTGCTTTTCGTCAACCGAAATCTCAGCAGTTTTCCATTTCATTGTTTCAACAAAAGTGGTTAATCTTTTTACAGCAGCACTGGCCCAGGTAAATGAACCGAAGCAACCGAATACACGATTCTTTACTCCGCGAATTTCAATTTTACGAAGCAATGATTCTACTTCGGGATATAACTCATTGCTGTAAGTGGGGCTACCGACGATTAAGCCTTTATATTTGAAAATATCGCGAACGATTACTGATGGCTCTGATTTTGAAACGTTGTGAATAATAATATTCTTTACACCTGCTTCTGCCAGTCCTTGTGCTACTGTTTCTGCCATGAGCTCTGTATTTCCGTACATCGAACCGTACACAATAACAACTCCATCTTTGCCATGATAACGACTGAATTGGTCATACATATCGACTACTTCAGTGATATATTTCTTCCAAATTGGTCCGTGTGTGCTGCAAATCATTTCGAATTCGAGCGGAGTCAATTTCTTCAATGCTTTTTGAATAGGGGCACCATATTTTCCAACTACATTGGCATAATAACGAGCCATTTCATCCCAATATCTATCAATATTCATATTCTCATCCACCACTGCACCGTCCAACGTTCCAAAACTTCCGAAAGCATCTCCTGAGAATAAGACTTTCTCAGTTTTATCGTAGGTCATCATTGTTTCAGGCCAGTGAACCATGGGAGTAAGGTGAAATTCCAATTTATGCGAACCTAACGAAAGAATTTCTCCATCCTGAATCTCCTTTGTATTATCAGAAACACCGTAATAGCCTTCTACCATGCTCAGGGTTTTACTGTTTCCAACAATAATCATTTCGGGATAATACTTGCGAATAATGCGAATTGAACCGGAATGATCAGGTTCCATATGATTGATAATCAAATAATCGAGCGACCTCCCTTGTAATTGGGATTGTATTTTATCTATAAAAACATCACCAAATGAAATATCAACTGTATCCACCAAAGCCGTTTTCTCATCCATAATCAGGTATGCGTTATACGAAACTCCTTTTGGCAGTGGAATCATATTCTCAAATTTGTGTTTCTGGCGATCATTTACGCCAACGTAATAAATATCTTTAGCAATTTGTTGATTCTTAAACATGTAACTAAATTTTCTTTTATTAAACATTATAACTCAAACACCAATACCCAAGTGTTTGTTTTCAAATGCAAAGATAAACAATTCTATCTGTTCTTACTGTGTAACGGCGTAATTGTTTAACTGTTTAATCGTAAAACTGTTGGGTCGTAGATTCAATAAACACAAATGAAAATTGAAAACCCTTTGAAAGTTTTTCTGTACTTTTGCATGAAGAATTAATTTGAGAATTTAAATGTACGGACAGGCCGCGACCTGTCCCTAAACCCGAAAGATGATTGTTTGCATTGCTGAAAAGCCCAGTGTGGCGCGTGATATTGCCGAAGTACTTGGTGCTAAAACCCGGAAAGAAGGATATATAGAAGGAAATGGTTACCAGGTAACCTGGACGTTCGGGCATCTTTGTGGATTGTTGGAACCGCACGAATATACCCCCGACTGGAAAGCGTGGGCGTTGAGTCATTTGCCTATGATCCCTCAACGATTTGGTATAAAAGTGATGAACGATAGCGGTATTCAAAAGCAGTTCAACGTGATTGAAAAGTTGATGGCTAATGCTGACGAAGTTGTGAACTGTGGTGATGCCGGGCAAGAAGGAGAACTGATTCAGCGTTGGGTAATGCAGAAAGCTTTGTGCAAATGTCCTGTGAAACGGTTGTGGATTTCATCGCTGACCGAAGAAGCTATTCGCGAAGGATTTTCGAAACTGAAAGACCAAAAAGACTTTCAGCCGCTTTACGAAGCCGGACTTTCGCGTGCTATTGGCGATTGGTTGTTGGGTATGAATGCCACCCGGCTGTACACTCTCAAATACGGAAAAAACCGTCAGGTTCTTTCCATTGGCCGTGTTCAAACACCTACATTGGCATTGATTGTCAATCGTCAGTTGGAGATTGAAAATTTCAAACCCGAAGCATATTGGGAACTGAAAACCGTGTATCGAGATACTATTTTTTCGGCTTCGAAAGGTCGTTTTTCGAGTGTGGAAGAAGGAACAAACTTTCTGGATACGGTTCGCACGGCCGATTTCTTCGTAACTGATATTACTACAAAAAAAGGAACTGAATCGGCCCCCCGGCTGTTCGACCTGACTTCGCTTCAGGTGGAATGCAATAAAAAATTCGGTTATTCGGCTGATGAAACATTGAAACTTATTCAAAGTTTGTATGAGAAAAAGATAACCACCTATCCGCGTGTAGATACCACCTATCTGAGCGACGATATTTACCCGAAGATTCCGGATATACTGAAGGGAATAAAAGACTACGAATTACTCACCAAGCCTTTGCTTGCAGGCAAGTTGCCAAAGACGAAGAAGGTTTTTGATAATGCCAAGGTAACCGATCACCATGCCATAATCCCCACCGGTGTGCACCCCACTGCCTTGACTGATACGGAGAAACGGGTTTTCGATTTGGTAGCCCGGCGGTTTATCGCTAATTTTTATCCCGAATGTAAAATTTCAACCACAACTGTTTTGGGTGAAGTTGAAAAAGTGGAATTTAAAGTGAATGGAAAACAAATCCTTGATCCGGGATGGCGTGTGGTATTTGCCAAAACAAAAAATGAAGGTGAAGAAGTAGAAGAGGAAGATGAAAAAACGCTGCCTTTATTCGAAAAAGGCGAAAGTGGTCCGCATGAACCGACGTTAGCCGAAAAATGGACTTCGCCACCGAAGCCATACACCGAAGCAACTTTGCTGCGTGCCATGGAAACAGCCGGAAAATTAGTGGATAACGATGAACTGCGCGATGCTTTGAAGGAAAACGGAATAGGCCGCCCTTCAACCCGTGCTGCCATTATCGAAACGCTTTTCAAACGCGATTATATACGTAAAGAACGGAAAAACCTGATTGCTACCAATACTGGTGTGGAGCTGATTCAGATTATTCAGGAAGATTTGCTCAAGTCGGCTGAACTGACCGGACGTTGGGAGAAAAAACTCCGGCAGGTTGAAAAGGGGGAGTATCTGGCCAAAGATTTTCTGGACGAACTCAAGGCTATGGTGACAGAAATTGTTTTTAATGTGAAGAGTGACAACCGTCGTCCGGGTGAAGCTAATTTAGTGACAGCTTCACTTCCAGTGAAGCCGTCACTAGAAGGTACGATTTGTCCACTTTGCGGAAAAGGCACTTTGCTGAAAGGAAAAACTGCCTATGGTTGCAGTGAATGGAAAAACGGATGCACATACCGGCAACCTTTCTAAATTAAGCCAACTTATTCTTTTAGGTGAACTAGTTTATGTTTTAGATAAATTAGTTCATATTTGAGATAAACTGGTTCATGTTTTAGGTAAACTGGTTTAGATTTGAGATAAACTAGTTCATGTTTTAGGTAAACTAGTTTATGTTGAAAGTAAACTATTTTATGTTTGAGCTAAATTAGTTTAGATTTCAACTAAACTGGTTTATGTAATAGGTTAATCAATTCTTATTGTCAACTTTCAACTGAATTTTGTACCTTTGCATCTCTTTTTTCAAAAGTAAACTAATGATTTATCAAACATATACCCTTCCAAACGGACTTAAAATAATTCATAAACCCGATCAATCGGCAGTAGCGTATTGCGGAATTGTAATAAATACCGGGTCGCGTGATGAAGCAGATGATGAACAAGGCATGGCACATTTTATTGAGCACATGCTTTTTAAAGGAACAGAGAAACGCCGTTCGGGCCATATTATCAATCGGTTGGAAAATATTGGTGGCGAGCTGAATGCTTTTACTTCGAAAGAAGAAACGGTAGTGTATGCCACTGTGCTGAAAGAGTATTTTGAACGTGCTATAGAATTGGTTTCCGACATAGTATTGCATTCCACTTTCCCTCAGAAAGAGATCGACAAAGAAGTGGTTATCATTGTGGATGAAATTCAATCGTACAAAGACAGTCCTTCCGAACTGATTTATGACGATTTTGAAGAACTGGTTTTTGCAAATCACCCGATTGGTCATAACATTCTTGGAAAATCGGAATTGTTGGAGAAATACAGCACCGACGATGCTTTTCGTTTTGTGAAGAAACATTATCGTCCATCTGAAATGGTGTTTTTTGTTTTGGGCGATTTGGATTTCAAGCAAGTGGTTCGTTGGGCTGAAAAATACTTGCAAACCGAGGCTGGCGAGGAGAAACAAGCAGACCGAATTTCGCCAACATCTTATAGCCCAGTTAAGAAAGAGATAAATAAAAATACACATCAGGTTCATTTTATGTTGGGAAATCGGGCTTACGATTTACATAATCCGAACCGCATAGGCATGTATTTATTGAATAATATCCTGGGTGGACCGGGCATGAACAGTTTGCTGAACTTATCGCTTCGGGAAAAACACGGCTTGGTTTACAATGTAGAATCCAGCTATCAACCATTTACCGATACCGGTTTGTGGACTGTCTATTTTGGATGTGATTCCGACAATGCAGCTCGTTGTGAACAATTAGTTTATAATGAATTACAAAAACTTCGCGAACAGCCGTTGTCAGCAAATGCATTGAAAAAATACAAGCTTCAACTTATGGGTCAAATGGCCATTTCTACTGAACAAAAAGAAAATTTGGCATTGAGTTTAGGCAAAAGTTTTCTCCGTTATGGTAAAATAGATGACCTGGACGTTGTAAAGCAACGAATAGAAGAAGTAACTGCCGAAAAATTACAAGAAATTGCCAACGAAATTTTTAATCCGGAGCAATTGTCGGTATTGAAATACTTGTAAAGAGTTTATTGATAAGAATGAATATTGAAGATTATATATTATCGCATTCGGATGTAGAACCTGCGTATCTGGCAAAAGTAAACCGGGCCACTCATGTTCGGTTGATTAATCCGCGCATGTGTTCCGGTCACTTGCAGGGGCGGGTTTTGAGCATGATTTGCCACATGATTCAACCCAAGTGCATTCTGGAGTTAGGTACATTTACCGGATATTCGGCTTTGTGTATGGCCGAAGCATTGACCGGGGAGGGTGTTTTGCACACCATCGAATGTGATGACGAATTGGAGGATTTTATACTTCAAAATTTTGCCGGTTCGGAACACGGGCACAAAATTAAATTACATATCGGCGATGCGCTGGCAGAGATTGAAAAGTTAGATGAAACCTTCGATTTGGTTTTTATAGATGCTGATAAACGTGAATATATGGCTTATTATGAGGCTGTATTGCCAAAATTAAGAGCAGGTGGTTTTATTCTTGCCGATAACACGTTGTGGGATGGAAAGGTGCTGAAATCGGTTGATTCGAACGATAAACAAACCATTGAAATCATGCGATTCAATGATTTTGTAGCGGCTGACCCACGCGTTGAAAAAGTAATGTTGCCATTGCGAGATGGACTGACGTTGATCAGGAAGAAATAACCCCTGGCCCCTAAAGGGGAAACTAATTTGATAAATTTTGTTGGGTGTGAAATAATGAATACTAACTAAGCTCTCCGTCAGCTGGCGGAGTTGGGGGTCATTTATGTACATTTACGAATTAGAATTGAAAGTGCGCGATTACGAATGTGATATACAGGGTGTTGTTAATAATTCCGTGTATCAAAACTATTTGGAGCATACGCGTCACGAATTTTTAGAAGATAATCATATAAGTTTTGCCGAATTGCATGAAAAAGGAATTGATGCTATGGTTTCTAGTATTGAAATAGCGTATAAAACACCTTTGCGACCCGGCGATAATTTTATTTCAAAACTTTATGTAGCCAAAGAAGGTGTACGCTATATTTTTCATCAAGTGATATATCGTAAATCCGATAATAAGCTAGTTATTAAGGCAAAAGTGAATGCGGTTGTAGTGATTAATGGCAAATTGGCAACTTCGCTTCCTGAATTTGACGAATTGGTTGCGCGTAGCCAGGCAAAAGCAGATTAAACTATTTTGCCTTTAGCTTGTTTATCAAAACTAAAACTGGTGAATGATTACTGCTCATAGATAACAGAAAAGATATGAATGAATTTTTAGAAATAGAAGAGAATATAGTTCGAATGCTTAAAACCGTATTCGACCCGGAAATTCCGGTAAATATTTATGATTTGGGATTGATTTACAAAATCGATCTGGCAGATGATGGGAAACTTACCTTGGATATGACTTTAACTGCGCCAAATTGTCCCGCTGTTGATTTTATTGTGGAAGATGTGCGCATGAAAGTGGGTAGTGTGGAAGGAGTAAAAGATGTAGATGTAAATATTGTGTTCGAGCCGGCTTGGGATAAAAGCATGATGAGCGAAGAAGCGCAACTGGAACTAGGATTTTTATAACAGTAATCAGTAATCAGTGAACAGTCATCAGTATTTGTTCATTGTTAACTGTTGACTGCTAACTGCTAACTGATATGATTTATTTCCTTTCTGACGCCCACTTGGGTTCATTGCTTATAAAAGATAAACGTGCTCACGAGAAGAAGCTTGTAGATTGGCTTGATAATGTCAAAAATGATGCTACAGCTATTTATTTACTTGGTGACTTGTTCGATTTCTGGTTTGAATATAAAACGGTTGTACCTAAGGGTTT
>DATFAW010000331.1:0-5042 GCA_035254165.1 Paludibacter sp. | reverse complement strand
CTCCGTCAGCAGACGGACCAGGGGTCATGAAATACACTCTATTAGAACTAAAACAAGAACTCAAAGAAGAGTTGACTCATAACATCCTTCCATTTTGGATGGAAAAAATGACCGATGATAAAAACGGTGGCTATTATGGTCAGATGACCGGGAGAAATCAACTAGTACCTAATGCACCCAAGGGTGGCATATTAAATGCCCGTATTATGTGGACGTTTTCGTCGGCTGCATTGTATTTCAAGAATCCGCTTTACACACAGTATGCCAAGCGTGCCAAGGATTACGCCTTCCAGCATTTCTTCGATACCGAAAATGGCGGAACCTATTGGATGTTGAATGCCGATGGAACGCCTGCTGATACAAAAAAACAAATTTACAGTCAGGCATTTTTCATTTATGCTTTAGTGGAATATTACCGTGTTACAAACGATGCAGCATGTTTGGATAAGGCTATCGACCTTTTTCGCTTAATCGAAAAATATAGTTTTGATACCGCGCAAAATGGCTATTTCGAAGCTTACAGCAAAGATTGGGTGCTTTTGGAGGATTTGCGGTTGAGCGAAAAGGATGCTAATGAAAAGAAAACCATGAATACGCATTTACATATTCTGGAAGCATATACCAATTTGTACCGCGTTTGGAAAAACGAAGATCTGGCTAAGCAGCTTAAAAATTTGATAGAAATCTTTTTGACTAAAATCATTAATTCTGAAACGCATCATCTCGATTTGTTTTTTGATGAAAACTGGGATTGCAAATCAACCTTGTTCTCGTATGGCCATGACATTGAAGCGGCCTGGTTACTAGAAGAAGCAGCCGTTGTGCTTGGCAATGCAGAGATCTTGAAACAAGTGCGCGGCGTGGTTGTAAAAGTGGCCGATGCTGCTGCCGAAGGCGTTCAGCCAAGCGGTTCGATCGTAAACGAAAAGAACTCTGTTACGGGACACGTTGATACTAATTGCGATTGGTGGCCGCAAGCAGAAGCCATGGTTGGTTTCTATAATGCTTATGAATTGTCGAAAGATGAAGCTTACGCAAAGAAAACGATTGCAGCTTGGGAATTTATTAAAGCAAACATTATTGATACTAAAGATGGTGAATGGCATTGGTCGGTGTCGACCTCAGGCGAGATTGATAAAGCTAATGATAAAGCCGGGTTCTGGAAATGTCCATATCACAATGGACGGATGTGTTTGGAACTGATGCACAGGATACACGAGTAGTTTCCATAAGATTATACTTTTTTTAAGAAAACAACCTCTTAAATCAAATACATTATGACAATTACAAAAAGAGTCTTTATGGTTTTTCTTGTTTTAGCTCAGGTAACATTTTGTTATTCAGAAGTTAAAACAAAGAAATATATAGCACCAAAAAATTCACCGGTAGCTGTAAATGGTAAGCTTCAAGTTGTTGGAACACAATTGTCGAACGAGAAAGGCAGCCCGTTGGTACTTCATGGTGCAAGCCTCGGATGGCATAACCTTTGGCCACGCTTCTACAACGAAAGCGCTGTGAACTGGCTTGCTACCGACTGGAAATGCAATGTAATCCGTGCTTCGATGGGTGTGGGTCTGGATGACAGTTATCTCGAGAATCCTGAATATGCGCTCAAATGTATGACAAATGTGATTGATGCTGCTATCAAAAACGGAATTTATGTATTGATTGATTTCCATAGCCATAAATTGCATGCTGCTGAAGCCAAGACATTCTTCACCGGAATGGCGACTAAGTATAAAAATAACCCAAATGTGATTTACGAAATCTGGAACGAACCGGATTATTATTCATGGAAAGTAGTGAAACAGTATTCTGAGGCCGTTATTTCAACCATTCGTGCCATTGATCCAACGAACCTGATTCTTGTAGGTTCTCCTCACTGGGATCAGGATATTGATTCGGTGGCAGGCAATCCAATTGTAAGTCAGAAAAATATCATGTATACCATGCACTTTTATGCCGGAACGCATAAGAAATGGTTGCGCGACCGGACTGACGCAGCTATTGCTGCTGGTATTCCTATTTTCGTTTCGGAGTGTGCCGGCATGGATGCTTCGGGCGATGGACCTGTTGACCAGGCAGAATGGAAAGCTTACCTCGATTGGATGGATACAGCTAAGTTGAGCTGGTGTGTGTGGTCTGTTTCCGATAAAAATGAAACTTGTTCTATGTTGTTACCTCGTGCCTTAGCCACGGGAAAATGGGATGACGGATTATTAAAGAGTTGGGGTAAAATATCTCGATCATCCATTCGTGAAAAAAATAAATAAAGTATCAACTAGCCATCAGTACATGCAAAAACAGCAGTTCTGATGGCTGTTTTATTACTTTAACTTAATGCATGGTGTTTATTCAATGATAATTTGTACAATTGCAAGTTGATAGAATTATGATACCTATGCAAATATCTAATATTTTTCGAGAAGTTACACTTCTTTCCGACGAAGATTGTTTTGTTGTTCATTCGCGTGTTAAGTCGGAATTTACTTATCCGGTTCATGTTCATCCCGAATATGAGCTTAACTTTATTGAAAATGGAAAAGGTGCAGGTCGTTTAATCGGTGACTCAATTGAAGAAATTGATGATTTGGAGCTGTGTCTGATAGGAAATGAGAACCTGGGTCATGCCTGGATGAATAACCATTGTCATTCGCAGGAAATTCATGAAATCACTATTCATTTTTATAAAGAACTGTTGTTGGATAGTCTGTTGAAGAAAAAGCAGTTTCACTCAATAGCTTTGATGCTTGAAAATGCAAAAAAAGGAATTGTTTTTTCGAAAAAAACCATTGAGTTGGTAAAACAGGATTTATATAGCTTATCCAATAGTTCAAAAGGTTTTTATTCTGTGATTGATCTGTTCACGATTTTATATAAGCTCTCGCTTGATATCGATTGTCGGATTTTGTGTACGGGTACGTTTGTCAATCAGGATGATTCTTCGGAAAGTCGTAGAATTCAAAAGGTAATAAACTTTTTGAACAGCAATTATCAAAAAGAAATTCGCCTGATAGATGTTGCTAATCACGTCAATATGTCTGAAGTATCATTTAGTCGGTTTATGAAAAAACGTACAGGTAAAAACTATATCGAATATCTGAACGATCTTCGCCTTGGAATTGCGTCCCGTTATCTGGTCGATACCAGCAAAACTATTTCAGAAATCAGTTACGAGTGCGGTTTCAATAACCTGTCTAATTTTAATCGGATATTCAAAAAACGAAAGGGCTATACGCCTAAAGAGTTTCGTGAGAATTATTCTAAAATGAGAATTCTGGTTTAGAATTCATTTATAAAAAGAGACCCGCTTAAATCAAATGATTAAGCGGGTCTCTTTTTGTAAAATTGCGAGGACTATTTATAATCTTCCCAGTTTGTTCCCAGCATGCTGCCTGTTTTAATGAATTCATCATGCATTCCAAAACAAGCTGATAAACTTTGTGGTGTATGAGTTCCGCTTGTAAGTTTAACATAGCCTGTCAACATTTCTTTGTATTCAGGAGCTACACAATTTTCAATGATCTCCTCGGCACGTTGAATTGGTGATTTGCCACGCAAGTCGGCAATACCATGTTCGGTAATGATAACGTTCACTGAGTGCTCATTCTGGTCAACATGCGATACCATAGGGACGATAGAACTGATTTTTCCACCCTTAGCTGTAGCCGGGGTAGTAAAGATTGAAATATAAGCGTTACGGGTAAAGTCTCCTGAACCGCCAATACCGTTCATCATCTTTGATCCTAACACGTGTGTGCTGTTTACGTTTCCGAAAATATCAGCTTCCAATGCTGTGTTGATGGTAATTAAACCTAGACGACGGGCAATTTCAGGACTGTTGGAAATCTCCTGAGGACGAAGAACGATTTTGTCGCGGAAAAAATCTAAATCGGCATAAATCGATTTTAGGACAGGATTGGTAACAGTAAGTGAACAACCGCTGGCAAATTTCACGTTTCCTTCGCGGATAAGATCGATTACAGCATCTTGAATTACTTCGGTATACATTTCAAATGGTGGAATGTCAGGATTAGCTCCTAATGAAGCCATAACAGCGTTGGCTATATTTCCAACGCCCGATTGGATCGGCAGGAACTCAGCAGGAATGCGACCCGCTTTGATTTCATCAACTAAAAATGAAGCCACATTGGCACCAATTTGATCGGTAACTGCATCGGTTGGAGTAAAACCACCTACTTCGTCGTTGCGTTCTGTTTCAACAATGCATAATATTTTTGATGGATCAACTTTCAAAACGGTAGAACCAATACGATCTGAAGGAGTGTAAATAGGAATTTCTTTGCGGTGAGGTGGATCTAATGGTTGATAAACATCATGGAATCCGCGAAGTTCTTTTGGATGATTGTGGTTCAATTCTATGATGATAAAATCGGCCAGTTGAGCAATGGTTGGAGAAATACCAACACCTGAAGTAAGAACCAATTCGCCGTCGGCAGTTATATCGCAAACTTCAATAATGGCAAATTTTGGTTTTGGCATAAATCCATAACGCAATTCCTGAGCCAACATCGAAAGATGCATGTCGAAATAAGGAGCGCGCTCGGCGTTCAAAGCCACACGCAAGTCTTTGTTTGATTGATAAGGAGTGCGGAACATAATGGCATTAGCACGAGCTAAAGCTCCGTCTAATGAGTCGCCGGTTGAAGCGCCTGTATACATACCAATTTTAAACTCTTTTCCTTCGGCGTGAAATGCCTCGGCACGTTTAGCAATAGCTGTTGGGACTTCTTTTGGACATCCGGCGGGAGTAAATCCGCTAAAACCAATTACGTCGCCATTGTTAACATAGCTTGCTGCTTCTTCGGCAGTAACAAATTTATACGTTTTTTGCATGACTTTTTGATTTACAATTGATAAATATGCAATTTACAATTGATTGAATTATAGAGAATTAATTATTTGAAGTGTTCGGGGAATTCAGGAATGTTATACCTGCTGAATTTGAGCGCAAAATTACCAAATATATTTTGATTGACATTATAATTCGAAGACTTATTACTGAAAAATTTCTGTAATTA
>DATFAW010000330.1:0-4495 GCA_035254165.1 Paludibacter sp. | reverse complement strand
ATGCTTTTACCATTTGGCGCATAAACTCTTCCGGATAACCGGCACGGATTATTGATGTCGGAATTTTATATTCGTTTTGTACGAATTTGCCATCTTTCTCTTTTTTGATATTGCCATCCATGTATTTTACCAATAGGTATTCACCCAGTTTTTTCCAGGCTGCTGTTGAGTTCTCAGCTTGGCTAACACTAAAGTCAGTCAGGAAAACACGGGCGTCACTCTCCGGCATTCCTACTGCCACTTTGTCCATGGCCGGAACCAACGAATTGAAGTCACTTTCCCATTTGGCCTGAACTTTTTTAATGTCAGGAAGCATGTATGAATATTTACTGTAAGCATAGTTTGCTACTGAATTATAAGTCCAAAAAGCAGATGTCGAAGAGTATTCCAGCAAACTTCCGTTATCGGGGCGATAACATTCCGGCACTTTGTTTATGCCACAATACATGGGTACATAAAGCGATGTGGCAGCATCATCAACTCCAAACCACAAAATTCCACCAATGTAATCGGGCAGCCAGCCACGCATTTGTGCCACGAAAGTAAAACCGGTTTGTTGTGTGGCAGTTGGACGCTCATGAACATATTCCACGCTGTCTACCTTGAATGTCAATGGGCTGCAGCGAAGTTTATCACCAAATGGCCCGGCGGCTAATCCTTTAGTCATATCGAATTCGGTTCCTTCGTATTGATCGCGCATGTATTCTTTCAACTTTTGCGCGGTAAGTTTGAAAGTCGGCTTAATCCACAATGGCATGCGTTCGGCAGTTTCGCCTTTTACGTAGGTTATGTATTTGTCCATTGCCGGATCTACTTTGCGGAAGAATGACCATACACGCGCTTCGCAAGCACGCAATGCCACGTAATCGAGTGGGGCATAGGTGTCGGAGAAACTGAATTCTTTGTTTTTTCCTTTGAAATAACCTTTTTCGCGTGCAAAAGCAATTACATCTTCGGAGTAAAGGCAATTGTTCTTATCATCGAATGGGAATGTGGTAATGCGAGCCTGGTTGGCGTGAGCTGCAACACAATCGTCGGGAATGCGTTGTGCCACCCACACTGCACCTTTGTTATTGCGGCCTTTCCCAACCATTTCCATAATCCAGACTTCATTCGGATCGGCAATGGAGAAAGATTCTCCTTCGCTGTAGTAGCCATATTCAGCAACCAGATCGGTCATTACTTTAATGGCTTCGCGAGCCGTTTTGGAACGTTGAAGTGCGATGTAAATCAGGCTTCCGTAATCCATAATGGCAGTAGTATCAACCAATTCTTCCCGACCACCAAAAGTAGTTTCGCCAATACTAACCTGATATTCGTTCATATTGCCGATAACCGAGTAGGTTTTCTCAACTTGTTTTATCTTCCCAAGGTATTTCCCCGAATCCCAATCGTGAACATCAAGCATCGATCCTGCCGGATATGTTGCTGCCGGATAATGGTATAAGGCTCCAAATAGGAAGTAAGAGTCGGCATTGTATGAAATTAAGGTAGAGCCATCGAGTGTTGCGGCTTTTCCCACTAAAAAATTTGTACAAGCAAATCCGGAATTTATTGACAATAATATGGAGAGTGCAATAAGAGTTTTTTTTATCATTACTATATCGTTTTTTTTCTTTTTTGATGGATGCAAAGGTAGGATATAAATAGTAAATAAAAAAAGATCAGGAGTCAAAAGAATAATGCCAAAACTCAAAAGATATTAAAAACGCAACAATCAGATTTGCTTTTTCTTGAACGATTTTTTTATCCAGTTTGGAATGATCAATATGCCTAACAGAAGATAGAAATAATAGCTGATAATTCTCCAGATAAAAGTGACAAAAATAATGGCACTGGCTGATGAGAAAATATCGGTATAGTATTCTTTAAACGCGTATTCGCTAACTCCGCTACCACCCGGAGTGGGGCTTACAACCATAAGTAGCCACAAAATCATTTGACGGGCAAAAACAACCAGATGGTTTATATGTACTGGATTAAAAGCCTTGAAAATGGCATTAACAACTAAGAAGCGGGCAGACCAGGTAAGCAGGGTCATTCCAAAAGCTTTTATCCAAAACCAATAAGAATGATTTCCAATATCGTGAGAGGCTTGAATCAGATTGTTGGTTAATAAATCTACATTCGAATACCAACGGCGTAAAATAGGCAGTTTGAAAATGGTTAGCAATATATGTCTGATCCAGTTTGGGCGTTTGAATATACCTATGAACATTATGATTGCCCAAATAAATCGAGAGATGTAAAGTCCGGTAAAAACTACGAAAAATGTAGAAACAATGACCGAAGACGAATTGAAGAGCTGGTTTAGAGGTATGAACAGGAAAACTATGGGGCATACAATCAAAAAGAACAGTTCGTCAAGAAACAGATTGACAAACATAATGGTGGTACTACGTCCGGCATTGATTCCTTCTTTAATCAGAAAAATAACAACCAGGCTGGAGCCGCCAACTGCTGCTGGTGTAACGGCCGAAGTAAATTCACTCAATACATTTATATGGAAAGCTTGCTTCCACGATAAATCATTATTTGTGAGTAACCTAAAACGCCACATCATGCCAAAATCGCGCACTGACATTAATAAAAATGCCAAAAGGATAAATAGAACACTCAGATAATTGAAATCGAAAGAAGCAAAAACAGCAGGATCAAATTCGCTGAGAAATAACCAACCAATGACAAATAATCCAAGTAAGACCGGGATTAAGACCTGATAAAATTGAAACGGTTTTGAAACTGTCTTCGAGTTGTCTTGAGTTATCGTCTCCATTTGCGTTGAATTAGTTTTTTGTATCTGTCAAGCACTTCTTCAGCAACGCTTTCCCAGGAGCGAGCAATGGTTTGTGACGCATTTAGTCCGGCATTCCTAATTTTTTCGGGTGAATCTATTAATTCGCGTAATTTGGCTGCGAATGATTCGCACGAGTTTTCAATAAGAAAGCCATTGAAATTATCGGTAATATTCTGAGCGGAAGAAGAACCTTTTATAAGGATTGCCGGGGTTTGTAAAGCACCCGCTTCGCGAACTACCAAAGGTGCATTGTCATAGATTGAAGGGAAGAGAAATAAATCGGCAGCAGCGTAGAATTCTTTTATTTTTTCACGTTCGGTAATCACGCCCATGAATTTCACTCTGGAGCTCAAATCCAGTTTGTCTACCAGCTCTTTCAGATCGGCACTGGCATAGCCTGTTCCTATGAAAAACATTTTAAAAGGAAGATTTCTGATTTCTGCCAGTGTTTCAACAATCATTCGTGTATTTTTCTCCCAAATATGTTGACCTACAAAAAGAAACATTAGTTCATTATCGGCTATATGTAAAGCTTTGCGAGCGGCTTTCTTAATAGGCTCAATAGGCTCAAGTGTGGCAAAATCGGTTCCATTATCCACTACTTCCACTTTGCCTTTAAATCCATATTCCCGAATAGTTTCTTCCACCGAAGCTTGCGGAATCCATACTTCATCAGCTTTTTCGAAGAATCGGATTACTTTTTTTGTCATTTGGTTGACAATAAATTTATTGGAAACTGAATGTTCAAAATCAGCACGGTATTTAGAATGAAAAGTAGCTACGAGAGGAATTTTTTGCTTTTTAGCAATGCTTAAAGCCAGGTTGCCTGAACTAAACGGGCAATGAGCATGCACTAGCCCGAACGAAATGTCTTCAATTTCAGTTTTGAACTGACGATCGATCTCCGGTAGCCCAATCCGATATGGTTTTCGCCCCAAAATAGGAACCGAAGTGTAACGATAAATGGGGTATGGTTCGTTGTCGGAATAGTTTGGCGATTTGGGAGTAATAACGCAGACTGGTTGATTTTTCTGATGCAGCCAATAAGCATAATTTTGTGCTGTTAATGAAACTCCGTCCATGATGGGGGGAAAACTATCATTGAAGATTCCAATAGTCTTCATAGCATCGTCAGCTGTATTAATCATGTAATTTAGTTTTGCCGATTATTAAAGGAACGGAAAAAATATTTACTGCTCTATGGAGTGCAAATTTAATTTTTTCTTTTCATATTTCCACACTCCTGGTTTTAATATGTCGTTCAATAAAATGTGAAAAAGTGCTTTTGATATAATGGAAATACATTCGATGATCGTTTGTTGGAAGGTGAGAATTGTTTTTAATCCATTTAGATTCAATAGTCTGCAAGACATAAATACTTGCTGTTTAATTTAGGCTTTAATTTAATAAACGCATCTTATTTACTTAAAGTTCACGGGGAAATAACATAAATGTAGTAAAAATGTAACTCGATACTAACTCAATATCCATTTTTATGCCTAATATATTAAAAAAACCGTATCTTTGTGCCTTGAAAGAGTAATTTGATTTTAACCGGAATACGTAAGTGCTATTTGCTTTAATTGAAGTCGATTGAATAGGATAGATTGATTTTATGGATTGTTCTTTTGATAAACAAGGCAATTTTTTATTTGTTGATGGTTGCCTGATACTAAAGTTAATTGTGTTTTAAAATTC
>DATFAW010000329.1:0-5858 GCA_035254165.1 Paludibacter sp. | reverse complement strand
CAGCATCTTACATTGCTACTAAAAATCTCGGGAATGGATTCGAATAATTACAAAGCTGATTAGATAAATTGCAAGGGGTGGGGTGAATTCTATAACGGTCACAAAATAGAAAGGTCGTAAAATTTAATGTACGACCTTTCTATTTTTATGTTAGGAAGCTTACTTGAAATAAAACTTTCAGTTAGCGTTTATAATTTCAGTGTTATTCCGGCTAAGAAATTAATGCCAGCTTGTGGGTAACAACCAAAATAGTTATTTACAGGTGAATTTTTATCGTATACAGGATGCGCTGGATCTGCTGCAATAGTTGGTGAGCTCCATGCATTGCTTATGTACATTTCATTAAACAGATTATTCACTAATACCGTGAAATCCACTCCTCGAATTCCTTTTACAGGTAATGAATATGACAAACGAAGGTTGTTTACAAAATAATCAGGTAATCTGCGGTCGTTTAGTCCAGTGTTGTCAACATATTGTTTTCCAACATAAACAGACTGTAATCCGGCTTCAAAATTCCCCTTTGTAAAAGTAATCATGCTATTTGCCAATATATTAGGCGTAAATGCAATAGGTGTGGAATGATACAGATTGGTAACGCTTTGCCCTGTTGGTATCCAGTTTTCGTCAACAACATTTACTGTTTCTGCAAAGTCAGTTATACGGTTTCGACTAAAGGTTGCCGAAACATCCCAACGCAAACAATTTAATGGTTTAATGCTTCCAACCAACTCTATTCCTGAACGGAAACTGGATGAAATGTTCTCTGTTAAAGCTTCGCCAATGTCATTTATTTTTCCAGTCAGAACTAGTTGATTATGATAGTTCATATAATATACGTTGGCTCCAAATGAACAAACTGCATTGTGGTATTTGTAACCGAATTCCGTGTCATATAAAGTTTCGGGTTTAGGCCACGTAGAAGCAGAACCATCAGTATAATTGGTACGGGTCGGTTCGCGATGAGCTATGGCAATCGAAGCAAATAAGTCGTTGTTCTTATTTGGCTGATAAAACAATCCTGCTTTAGGATTGAAGAAATCAAATTTCTTATCAACATTTAAAACCTGCATAGCACCTATGGAGTTATCCCACTGGTCGTTTGTACCCTGAAGTCGGTAAGTAACTTTGCGGTATTGCATATCGGCGTAGATGTTTAACTTGGGGAGCAATTCATAATTGACTTTTAAATAAATGTTGCCATCCCACTTTGTAACCTTGCTACGATAGTATTCTGAATTTGGAAGTAAATTGCCGATGTAATTTTTTACCCAAATGACTTCGCCCCAGTGCTTACCCCAGTAACTGTTTAAGGCACCGCCGAATTGCGCATTCAACTTATTTTTTTGATAATTGAATGAGAAAACTCCACCGGCAAAATCATTGCCCATTTTCTTTTGGCGCACAAGGTCTGTTTGGTCGACAGTTGTTCCATTTACAACGAATGGTTTCAACGAATATTCAATTAGATTAACAGGACTCGATGAAGAATTTCTTTTATATTCTTCGTAATATCCATCGCCACGAGTGTAATGTAAGCCTGTGTTCATACTTAGTTCTGGTGAGAAAACGTGAACTCCGAGCAACTGGTAATTAGTCTGAGTGTAATTATCTGTCTGATTTTTATAATAAAGCGGATTCCCATTGGCATCAACCCCCATATATCCACAAGGATTGTATGTTCGTGGATATTCTAATTTTGGCAACGTGTATGAATCAATTCCATCCCACGCATGGTAAGTTTTTTCGGTACCACCAAAAGTCAGAAATTTAATGGTTGTTTTCTCAGCATAATATCCGGCCTGTACGAAATATGATTTCATATCAACCCAACCCCGGTCAATATATCCATCCGATTTTACAGATGATAAACGTGTATCGATGGCCCAATGCCCGTTGAGTAAACCAGAGCTGGCTTTCACTGTTTCTTTCAATGTATTGAATGAACCACCCGATAGACTTAGTTCGCCTGAAGCTTTTTGAGCATAATTATCAGTTTGTAGATTGATGTTTGCACCGAAAGCGCCAGCACCGTTAGTAGATGTACCCACACCGCGTTGCACCTGCACACTTTCTACCGAAGAAGTGAAATCAGGCAGATCTACCCAATAAGCTCCCTGTTCGTCGGCATCGTTGTACGGAATGCCATTGATGGTTACATTAATGCGTGAAGCATCCGTACCACGGATACGGAAGTTTGTATAACCAATTCCGGTTCCGGCATCGGACGATGCTACAAACGAAGGCGTTTGCGAAAGCAGATAAGGAATGTCTTGCCCCAGATTTGTTTTTGAAAGTGTTTCTTTGCCAAGGTTGCTGTATGCTACAGGCGATTTGTCGGATGCACGAAGCGAAGTTACCGTTATCTCTTGAAGAGAATTGGATCTTTGAACTAAATTAATGGTTAAATTCTGGTCAACACTCACTTTTAGTTTGAGAGTTTCATAACCAACAAAAGAAGTCACTAGGGTGTAGTGCTCATTTTTGAGATTCTCAAAGTGAAAAGAACCATCTTTAACTGAAGTTTGTACTTGTGGGTTGTTTTGGATAATAATTGTTGCCCCTGCAAGAGCATTCCCTCTCTCGTCCAACACTTTTCCTTTGATAGTATGTTGGCCGAAGGCTGTAATTGCCGAAAGTAGCATAAATGCTGCGATAAAATTTTGTCTCATAACAATTTATTAGTTTAAATAATAATTTGGTTTTGAGAGCCTAATAAAGAATACGGATGAATAAAGCTTATTCCCTTCCCGGAATTACCCGCGTAGGTTCAAAGGGTATGATCTCAGCCCGAAATATTAAGGCACCCCATTGTTGTTTGAATGTTTGAATGTACGAACGTTTGAAAAACTAAAATGTTCGAAATTCGATAATAAAAAAAAGAAAGAAAAACAGTCCTGGAAGCGGACCGAATTCCTTTCGTGTGCAAAGATAAGGTAATTTTGTGGAAAATGAAAATTAGTTAATGCGATAATGTGATGATGTGATAATACAATGATAATTGATAACTGAAATTACCCCGCCCAACCTTCTCTGTCCAAATTCCGATAATTGATAGCTTCGGCAATATGATTGGAAAGTATATGTTCCGAATCATCCAAATCGGCAATTGTTCGACCGACTTTGATAATCCGGTCATAAGCTCTGGCTGATAAATTGAGTCGTTGCATAGCGTTTTTAAGCAACTCCGAACTGGCTTTATCTATTTGAGCAAATGTTCGCATCTGCTTGGACGACATTTGTGCATTGCAATACACGCCATCAATGTCTCGAAAACGTAATTCCTGTACCTGTCGAGCTTTCATAACGCGATCACGCACATTTTCACTACTTTCAGCATCTTTCATTTCCGAAAGCTTCTCGAAAGGAACCGGTACAATTTCTATATGAATATCAATGCGGTCGAGTAGGGGGCCTGAAATGCGGCTGAGGTACTTTTGAACCACACCGGGTCCGCAAACACAATCGCGATCGGGATGATTGTAATAACCACATGGGCAGGGATTCATAGAAGCCACCAACATAAAGCTGGCAGGATATTCAATAGCAAATTTAGCTCGCGAAATACAGATTTTTCTGTCTTCGAGTGGTTGACGCATAACCTCCAGTACTGTTCGTTTGAATTCAGGCAATTCGTCGAGAAAAAGTACGCCATTGTGGGCTAATGATATTTCGCCCGGCTGAGGAAAAGTGCCACCGCCGACAAGTGCCACATCGGAAATTGTGTGGTGAGGGCTCCGAAATGGTCGTTGTGATATGAGGGAAGTGTTGCTATCAATATTGCCAACTACGGAATGTATTTTAGTAGTTTCCAGTGCTTCGTGTAACGTTAGGGGAGGCAAAATAGTTGGAATTCGCTTGGCTAACATGGACTTTCCAGCTCCCGGAGGACCAACCATAATAATATTATGACCACCGGCGGCTGCCACTTCCAGGGCTCGTTTTACGCTTTCCTGTCCTTTTACATCGGCAAAATCAATCTCAGAAAGATTTAAATTCGTATAAAATTCTTCCCGGGTATCTACAACTGTGGGTTCGAGTGTCGTTTTTCCATTAAAGAAGTCAATCACTTCGGTAATATTTTCAACACCATAAACGTCCAGATTATTCACTACTGCAGCTTCGCGAGCATTTTGTTTGGGGAGAATAAATCCTTTAAAACCTTCTTCGCGAGCTTTTATAGCTATTGGTAGAATCCCTTTAATTGGTTGTAGCCCGCCATCCAGCGATAGCTCGCCCATGATAACAAAATGCTCCAATTCTTCTGATTGAATTGTATCTGCACCTGCTAATATGCCGATTGCTAAGGGTAAATCGTAAGCCGAACCCTCTTTGCGGATATCTGCAGGAGCCATATTTATCACAATCTGCTTGCGAGGTAATTTATGACCGGTATATTCCAAGGCCGATGCTATTCGCTCGTGACTTTCTTTTACGGCATTGTCGGGCAAGCCAACATGCAAAAACCGAATTCCCTGACTTACATTAACTTCTATAGTAACAATCGTAGCGTTTATTCCCTGAACCGCTGCGCCAAAGGTTTTTACTAACATAGCAGAATGATTTATATGATTTTTTGATTACATAATCAAGCAAGATTAAAATGCATATCCAACATTTACAGATAAAGGAATTTTTACGGCTGCGTTTAAAGGAAATACATTTCCGTTTGAATAGTGCCCGATTTTGATTTCAGCATTCCAGTTTCTCTTCTCACCAAAGAACATACCGACTCCCATATTGTCCTGAAATGTAAAATGTTCTCCGGTGTCAGATCCATCAAGAATCTTTTTTGAAATATAAGTAGGACCGGCAACAGAATAATAAAAATAAGCGTCAAACGGTTGGGTGTGCATGAAGTTAAATCGTGCGACTGGAAAAACGGACAATGTAAAGAAGCTTTCTTTATTGGGATTGCTTAAAACGGTTCCGATACCTTTTGTTTGCCAAGTTGCAGCAGTTACTCCCCAGTCCAAAGCAAAATATTTTGCAGAATGGAATATATTGCGCTGATATGTAAGTGATAATCCTTGATGAATCTCTGCGTCGCCACCCCAGAATAAGCATGCTTTTTCCAATGTATTGTTTACTCCGTAGCCTAGGGCATTATTTGAATAACCTACTTGCAACCATTGTTTAGGGTAAATGTAGCCTGTTTTGGCTGCTTTCTCAATCTTCTTCTCTGAAACCGGACTTAATTTATAATTGAACCCTGTCGACAGAAAGGTTGTTGCCGGCTGATTAACTGAGTTTTTCTTAGGCGTGTAAGCAGCACTTATCATTAAACGCCAATTATCATTAAGATGGTAATTAATTCCACCACCTAATAAAAACGTTGCGTAATTGATACCTGCAATGATAGGCTTGCCACCATCTTCATCCGATGCATTAAATCCATGTCGGGTTACAATGCCTAAGCCTGCTTCTCCATTTAAAGAGAAATGTTTACTTATTGGTAATTGAGGTCGTAAAGTCAGGCCGCCAACGTTCATCCATACCGAGCTGCGATTAAGATGTTGGTCGTTAAGTTTGTTGTAGTAATAAAATACCCAAGAGACCGGGCGCATGTAGGTTATCTGAGCAGATAAATATTTGTTGAATTCATAGCCATAGAGCACCAACCGAACGGCAGGGTGATTCACATCAACAGATTTGAATATATAATTGGCTGGAGCTTGAAATTGAGCTGCGCCAAAATCATAATTTATCGAACCAACGCTCACACCAAAATAAGCGTTCCGTAAGGCCAATGGCAACTGAGCTCGTTCATCCTGAGCAAAACTTGATACATAGTTAGTCAATAAGAGGAAAAATAAACAGATTTTAAATGCGCCGAATCTCATTGTGTTGAATATATT
>DATFAW010000328.1:0-7580 GCA_035254165.1 Paludibacter sp. | reverse complement strand
CGGCCATCGATGTGAAATAATCCAGATAAGTAAATCCTTTTTTTTCGCAATAGTTTTTAATCCAAGCATTTAATGTGACAATTTTTTCAGCCGGTTCCAATCCTTGTTTCCATGGGTAATCATATGCAGGCAAGACGGATGATAATATCACGCGAATTCCATTTGCATTAGCCAGTTCTGCCATCGATGCCAGATTATCTTCTATCATTTCGAGGGTGGAAGGGCCTGTATTGCCGGCAATATCATTTGTCCCGGCAAGAATTACAACTACTTTTGGTTGTAGTGCAATTACATCCTGACGAAAGCGGATAAGCATTTGTGGAGTGGTTTGTCCACTGATGCCGCGGTTGATGTATGGATTTTTAGTGAAGAAATCAGGACGAGTATCTTTCCAACCCTGAGTGATGGAGTTACCCATAAATACAACCCGCTTCTCGTTTTTTGCCGGTGCTCCAAGCAAGGCATTTTCGGCACGAAAGCGGTTTAGATTTGGCCAGTCCTGAGCCTCAAGTTCTAAGCCAGAGAATAATAATGTGCTCATAAAAAGACATTTGATAAAGATGTTTGTTTTCATTTATTTTGTAATTTAAGGAAGTTTTTTACAGATATCAAAAATAGTAAAAATTATTAGCGTTATTCATTTATCTCACAAAAAAAGAGCTAATCTTTTCAGATTAGCCCTCGTAAATTAACATGTTCTGATTTTGAATTTAATAGATTTGCTCACCAAGGGCAATCTTGAGTTTTAATAGACTTACAGAATAATCGATTTTTGTTTTTAGTAATGCCAGTTTGCTTTCGGCTACAGCGGTTGAACTGTCCAACAAATCGAGATTCGTAATGGCACCGGCCTGGAAATTAGTTTCGGCTAATGAATAAGCCTGCTGTGCTTGTTCAAGTTGCAGTTCTGATTGACTAACTTTTTTTAAAGCAGACTCCGCATTTGCTTTGCTTTCTACTACTTCATTTACAATAGATCTTCGTGCCAATTCGGTTTCTTGCACATTGCCCTGGATGTCAGATTGAGCCTGGATTTTATTGTATTTTGAGCGATTTGCATCAAAAATAGGAACCTTGAGTCCAATTCCAACTACGTAATTTAGCTTACCTACATCTTGATATTTATCATTAAAGTATCCATTTTTAATACCACCGGTACCATAGAAATTTAGAGAAGGATTATTTTGAGCATTTACAATTTTCAAATGTGTATCGGTTAATACACCTTTCTGATGAGCAATTTTCATCTCGCTACGATGATTGAATGCAAAATTGTACAAGGAATCATTCGCAGCTATGATTTGAGGCGAAAGTAGTTCTTTCTTTACAGTTAGTTTGGTGTCCTGTTGCTTTCCGAGAAATGAATTAAGCTGACTAAGTTGAATCTGAAGAGCATTTAATAAATCTGTTTTTTGATTTTCGATAGCAGAAATGCGAACTTTAGTAGTTAAAACTTCATAGCTTGTAGCTGAACCTGTGGCTACTTTTTTCTGAACAAACTGAAGATGTTCATTCAGCGTATTCAATTCTTCTTCTTTAATTTTTATGGCTTCTTGTATTAAAACGATAGAGTAGAAGTTTCCAACCAACATCCCTGAAAGCTTTTGTTTTAATTGGTCTACAGAAAGACCAACCAATTCTTTGCTTTGTTTTGCTAAAGCTATATTCTTCTCAGTTTTACCAAAATCATAAATAGATTCACTAATATTAATTGCTGCAGAATAATTATCGGGTGGATACAATTTGAACGATCCCAAACCTGGCATTGTAAGGGAAGTAGTTGGTCCTAAGAAAGTAAAAGAACCAGCCAGATTGATATCGGGTAAATAGGCCGTTTTGGCTAACCCTATTTTGGCGTTAGATGATTCAATATCTGATTGTGCCTTTTTTATTGAAGGATAGTTATGTATCACTTCGTTGAGAATTTGAGATAAACTCAAAGAATCGCCGGAAATTTTATCTGTACTTTGCCCATGAGCAGCCACAAATGGCAGCATGAGTAAAATGACAGTTAGTTTAATTATTGATTTCATTTTATATGTGTTTATTTGTAAAATGCTTAATTTGAAATTCTATTCCATCATTGCTACATGTTCACTTTCTACCGGGCTAGATCCTTTCTTTTTCGATTTGAGTAGCAAAATAGGAATAAATCCAAGAATAGAAATGAAAGCTGCAATCAGAAAGTCGTCATTAATTCCTTGAATATAAGCTTGTGAGCTTACATTCGACATCAATATGCTTTGACCTTGTTTGAGTGCCGTTGAAAATGAACCACCGCCATGTTGCTGAATATAATAAGCCATATTTCTGGTTGCATTTTGAAATGCTTGTGAACCGGACTGAACTGAACCTCCATACATTTGAGCATGAAAGTTTATGCGTGCAGTTAAAATAGTAGAAAGTAATGCAACTCCAAGACTACCACCGATTTGACGAACTGTATTCATAATTCCTGAAGCCTGAGCCATTTTCTCGCGAGGAATTGTTAGCAGTGACAATGTACTCAGTGGTGTGAAAATCAGACCCATACCTAATCCGCGAAGATAAAGCGATGTCATTATATACGAGTGTTCAGTAAGAAATGACAAATTTGAGTTCAGGAAAAAACTTATAACCAGTAAGCCGACGCCGGCGATAATTGGAACTTTTGGATTCACTTTATCCGAAAACCAACCGGAAATAGGAGAGAAGAGCCCTTGGATTATACCCACCGGCAAGAAAACTGCGCCTGATTGTAAAGCTGTATATCCTAATGAGTTTTGCAGGAATAATGGCAGCAAGAATGTGCTTCCGAACATTCCGATACTAAATACAAACATTAGTAAATTACTCATGGCAAAGTTCCTGTCTCTCAATAAACGTAAATCCAGTAACGGATACTGAGTTGTAAGTTCACGCGTTAGAAATACCGTCAGTGCAATTCCCGAAATTGCGAAACAAGCCAAAATGTATGGGGCTGTCCAACCTGCAGAATTGGTCTGTGCATTTCCCTCCGAAAGTGCATAAAGTAATACAGGTAAGAAGATAATAACGGATATGAAACCAACATAATCGAACTTCCGGGCATTTGGGCTAACAAATTCACGTTGAATAATAATTGTGAATAGCAAGGCCAAAATTCCGACAGGAACATTTACATCAAAAATTAATTGCCACGAGAAATTATCAACCAGATATCCTCCAATAAGCGGTCCGAATGAAACAGATGCGGCAGCTGCAATTGCCCAGAAACCAAGAGCTAAACCACGTTGTTTAAGTGGAAATTCGCGGGTAATAATAGCCATGCCAAGAGGCTGGACCATTCCCGCTCCCAATCCTTGAATGACACGTGATATAATCAGCGTGCTTTCATCGTTCGACAATCCGCATAGCAAAGAGCCCAAAGTAAAGAGAAATAATCCCCAAAAATAGACTCTTTTGTATCCGAATTTGTCAGCCAGCCAGCCTGAAGTAGGTAGCATGGCCGCCATAGAAAGCATGTAGGCTGTAATCACCCATTGAATAGTTGATAATCCAACACCAAATGATGACATGATTTTGGGTAAGCTTACGTTTACAATGGTACTGTCTAAAACCACCATGAAAGTACCCACCATAATATTGGCTAATACAAACCACTTGTATGTAGGGCTTTTGGGATGATAAACAGAACTACTGCTTCTGAGTTTGCGGCGTAGTCTATGTGTATTTGATATTTTCCGCATTATTTGATAATTTTAACTACGGCTGACATGCCGGTCAAAAGTTTAAAAGATGAAAGTTTTTGAGCGCCTTCAGTTCCGTCAATCGAAATTTTAATTGCCACACGTTGGGTTACTTTGGTGAAGTTTCCTGAAGCATTGTTTGGTGGAATAAGCGAAAATTGCGAGGCTGTGGTTGACCCCACAGTAAATACCTTACCAGTGAAAACGACATTAGGATAAGTATCTAATGTGAATTTAGCTTTTTGTCCAATGTGCAATGTTTCCATTTTTGTTTCTTCCAGATAAACCAAAACCCAGAATTTGCTATTGTTGTTAATCGTGTAAATCGATTGACTTGGCTGAACAATATCGCCCGAAAGTAACCAACGTTTTGAAACGATGCCGCTTACCGGAGCATATAGACGTGTATTGTTCAGTTGGGTTGAGATTACGCCCATTTGAGCTTGGGCACTTGAGATAGCTGTTTCGGCACTTTTAATCTGAGTTTTTGAAACCAATAATTGTGCTTTTGCAGCTTCTAATTGTGCTTGAGCTGTTTCCTGAGTTTTTTGTGCGTGCTCGAATTGTTCTTTTGTGATTACGCCGCCTATATTTTGCGTTTTAGCACGGGCAAAATCTTCTTTAGCTTTTTCAAGAGCAATTTCCAGCACCTTGATATTTTTTTGGTCGAACTGATATTTTGCTTCTGTTTGTGCCTTGTTTGCTTCTGTTTGAACTTTGGAGGCTAAAACCTGTTGCTTTTGGGCAAGTAAGTCTACGCTATCAAGCTCGGCAAGTAATTGTCCTTGTTTTACTGAGTCACCTTCTTCAACGTACACTTTGCTAATACGTCCCATTATTTTCGGACTAACCGAAACATTGTCGGATGCCACGACTGCATCGTCGGTTTTAATGTAACTTGAATAATCAATGTACCAGTAGATAGAACCAATAATTACTAATAAGATAACCACACCTAACGGAATGTAAATTTTCCAATCTTTTTTCTTTTTCATATACCTAAATTTGAATTTATTTCTTATAATGTTTTAGTCTTCAATTTGTTTGCAACATGCCGGAGTTTCACCACCAGCCAGAAGGTTCCCTAATAATATTAATGTTTCTTTTACTTGCTCTGAAGCTGTAGAAAGTATTTGCATTTGCTCCTCTGTGAGAAGTGTCAGTTTGTTTGTTAATTCTTCAGAAACGATTGATTTAAGTGATTTGAGCGTGTTTCTTCCTTTCTCTGTAAGTTCTATATAGATTACTCTTCTGTCGTTTGGATCTGAAAGGCGAACGACTAAATCATCCTTTATAAGCTTGTTGACTAAAATAGTGGCGTGTGGCTTTGGAATAGACAGGTGACAACCAATACCACTCATAGTTAGTCTTTTATGATGATAAAGTGCACCCAACGTAAATAGTACTCCGGGGGTGAAAGTTGTTTTAGTTCGTATAGCTCTTGCAAAATTTTTAGAAAGTAAAGGATAAATTGCCATCAAATTTTCGACGACAGATTCATTTAATGATATTTTATTTCCTTTCATTTTTTGATATTTAATTGTATTATGCTGAAATTGGTTACAAAAGTATAACTATTTTCTGAATGTAATTGTTTACTTGTGCGTATTTAACGCAAATTTAGTATCTTGTTTTTGAATATTGATGTATCGATGAATGATTTACAGGTTTACTTTACAGATTACTTTATCTGAATCGGATTAAAAAGGAATGGATGGTTTAGGTTTATCGACAAAACCTGCGGGAAACATTTCATTTTTTTTCTATCTTTGCATTTCAAAATTAAAAAACCATTTGTAAGGTTCAAAACGTATGATTAAAGTAACATTCCCCGACGGTTCAGTTCGCGAATTTGCCAAAGGCATAACCGGACTGCAACTAGCTGAAAGTATCAGCTCTCGCTTAGCACAAGAAGTGCTTGCTATCACAGTAAATGATGAAATTTGGGATTTAACCCGCCCAATCGAAACCGATGCAGCCATTAAATTGCATAAATGGGACGATGAAGAAGCAAAACATGCTTTCTGGCACTCGTCTGCCCACTTAATGGCCGAAGCCCTTCAGGAGTTGTATCCGGGCATTAAATTCGGTATTGGTCCGGCTATTGAAAATGGTTTCTACTACGATGTAGATCCGGGCGAAGTTTCCATAAAAGAAGGTGACTTAGCTGCTATCGAAGCTAAAATGCTAGAACTGGCTGCACGTAAGTCGGCCATCGTTCGCAGTGATATTAGCAAAGCTGATGCATTGGCGCGTTTCGAAGCTATTGGTGAAGTTTATAAAACAGAAATGATTAATGACCTGACCGATGGAACTATCACCTTGTATACGCAAGGTAATTTTACCGATCTGTGTCGTGGACCACACTTGCCTAATACAGGCGATATTAAAGCGATCAAGGTATTGAGTGTAGCCGGTGCTTACTGGCGTGGTGACGAAAAACGCAAAATGTTGACACGTCTTTACGGTATCACTTTCCCTAAAAAGAAAATGCTTGACGAGTATTTGGTTTTATTGGAAGAAGCCAAGAAACGCGATCATCGTAAAATAGGTAAAGAACTGGAATTGTTTATGTTCTCCGAAATGGTGGGCAAGGGGCTACCCATGTGGTTGCCACGCGGAACATCGTTGCGCTTGCGTTTGGAAGACTTTTTGAAAAAAATCCAACGTCGTTTCGACTATCAGCAAGTAATGACTCCACACATTGGTAACAAGCAGTTGTATGTTACTTCTGGTCACTATGCTAAATATGGTAAGGATTCGTTTCAACCGATTCATACGCCCGAAGAAGGTGAAGAGTACTTGTTAAAACCGATGAACTGCCCTCACCACTGCGAAATTTATAAATTTAAACCTCGTTCGTACAAAGAATTACCTGTTCGTATTGCTGAATTTGGTACCGTTTATCGTTACGAACAAAGCGGTGAATTACATGGATTGACTCGTGTACGTAGCTTTACACAGGATGATGCACATATTTTCTGCCGTCCTGACCAGGTGAAAGATGAGTTCCTGAAAGTAATGGATATTATCTTCATCATTTTCAAAGCCCTGGAATTCGAAAACTTCGAAGCACAAATTTCGTTACGTGATCCGAACAACAGGGAAAAATACATTGGTTCTGACGAGAATTGGGATAAAGCAGAGAAATCTATCATTGAAGCTTGTGCTGAAAAAGGATTGAAAGCCAAAGTAGAAACCGGCGAAGCTGCTTTCTATGGTCCAAAACTTGACTTTATGGTGCGCGATGCTATTGGTCGTAAGTGGCAGTTGGGGACTATCCAGGTGGATTATAATTTGCCAGAACGCTTCGAACTGGAATATACCGGTGAAGACAATGCTAAACACCGTCCGGTAATGATTCACCGTGCACCGTTTGGTTCTATGGAACGTTTCGTGGCTGTACTTATTGAGCATACTGCGGGTAAATTCCCATTATGGTTGACGCCCGATCAGGTCGTGATTTTGCCTATCAGCGAAAAGTTCAACGACTATGCTTTCCAAATTGGGAAAGAACTGAATGCGCAGGATATTCGTGTAACAGTGGATGACCGTAACGAAAAAATTGGTCGTAAGATTCGTGATAACGAGTTGAAACGTATACCATATATGCTTGTTGTAGGTGAAAAAGAAGCCGAAAATGGTGAAGTAGCCGTACGCCGTCAGGGTGAAGGTGACAAAGGAACCATGAAAGTAGCTGAATTTGCTAAGCTGATAACTGATGAGGTAGATGCATTGGTGAATCAATACAATAAATAATGCATAATTTAGAATGCACAATTCATAATTGAAAAAACGCGAATCGATTTAATCGATTCGCGTTTTCAGTAAGCATCCCAAATCCGCCGTATTTCAGAAAGATTAAAAAGGTTT
>DATFAW010000327.1:0-3532 GCA_035254165.1 Paludibacter sp. | reverse complement strand
ATACAAATGCAATACAATCACACTTTGCATTTCAATGTGTAAGGTTTTTGTAACTATTTTCTCAATTTCTTTGCACAAGATATTCCGGTGCGCTGCACCTTTGGTTGTTTTTTATAATGAACAGCTACAAATATAACGGTGCGCTGCACCTGTAGCAAAGCCACAGATGGTACATTCCGATTTCGGAAGTGGCGAATTGAAAATCGGCGTAGCCAAATCTTTATAGAAATTTTATTTCACGGATAAGCCTAAGGTGCAGCGCACCGTAATCTAATCTTGTGAAAACAGACTTAGTTTTTCAGCAGACCCTAGTTAAAAATGAGTTTTTTCAAACACGCAATGTGCATTTAAATAAGTTTTAAGCAATTTTCGATTGGTAGCACGATCTACTAAATTGAGAATTAATCGACAAATGAAAATACTGATATATTTAGGTCATCCGGCACATTTTCATATTTACAGGAACTCAATAATAAGTTGGGCGCAAAACGGTCATGATATTTTTATTCTGATAAAGAAAAAAGATGTTCTGGAGAGTTTGCTTTTAGCTGCTAATATGCCGTATTATAATATATTGGAGGAAGGTCGTGTCGATTCAACATGGGGGATTTTCATAGGAATGCTTAAACGAACGATCCGGCTATTTTCATTTTGTTTGCGTAATAAACCGGATATTCTTACCGGAACAAGTGTTGAGAATTCATTGGTAGGTAAAATACTCGGCATTCCCGTTGTAAATATTAACGAGGATGATGCCGCTGTTGTACCACTTTATGCCAGGTTAAGTTACCCTTTAGCAAGCACAATCTTAAATCCTTGCGTCTGCAATAGTGGAAGGTGGGATAATAAAGCCATAAAATATCATTCGTACCACGAATTGGCTTATTTACATCCCGATCATTTTACCCCTGATCCAGAGATTATTGAACAATATTTATCTCCTGATGAACCATACTTCTTAATCCGATTAGCCAAACTCACTGCTTACCACGATAATGGAATAAGAGGGATTGAAGCTAATTTGGCAGAAAAAATCATTCAGCTTCTCAAACCGCACGGAACAGTTTATATTTCGGCTGAGCGGGAATTAGAACCTCAGTTTGAAGAATATCGGATTGTTATTAATCCCTTGGATATGCATCATGTGATGGCTTTTGCGCAGTTATATATTGGCGATAGCCAGACTATGGCTGCTGAAGCCGGAGTGTTAGGTGTTCCTTTTGTTCGCTATAATGATTTTGTAGGACGTATCGGCTATTTGAGAGAATTGGAAGATGTATACAAATTAGGATATGGTATAAAAACGAAGGATGTTGAAGATTTATATAATACAATTTCCGAACTGGTTACAATGCCTGATAGAAAAGAAATTTTCCAGGAACGAAGACTGAACATGCTTTCCAATAAAATTAATTTTGCAAAGATTCTGACCTGGTTTATTGAAAATTATCCGGAAAGTGCAAAGATTATGAAACAGTATCCCGAATATCAAAACAAATTTAAATAGTTCATAGTAAGTAGTATCAACTATCAACTGTCAATTATCAACTACCCACTATATTTATAATGAAAAAGCTTATTCTCGTTGCCGGTGCGCGACCAAATTTCATGAAAATTGCTCCATTGATGCATGCTTTAAAAAATCATCCAAGCATAACCCCCATATTGGTGCATACTGGTCAACATTATGATGTGAAAATGTCAGGACAGTTTTTTGATGAGCTGAATATTCCTGCCCCCGATATAAACCTTGAAGTAGGATCGGCTAGTCATGCTGTACAAACTGCCCGGATCATGGAGGGTTTCGAGCAAGTGTGCATAAAGGAACAACCGGATTTCATTCTGGTAGTGGGTGATGTCAATAGCACGGCTGCCTGTACATTGGTAGCTTCAAAAATGGGAATTAAAACGATTCATTACGAAGCCGGATTGCGGAGCAATGACCGGACTATGCCTGAAGAAATAAACCGTTTGGTGACCGACGCCATTAGTGATGTGTTTATTACAACCAGTGTGGATGCTGATGAGAATTTGTTACACGAAGGTATTCCCGCTGCGAAGGTTCATATGTTGGGAAATCTGATGATTGATTCGTTGGTAGCACAACTGCCAAAAGCCCAAAATACAGACTTGGTTTTCAACTTATTGAACCGTGATAAAAAAATACAACTGGGTGTCGATTTTAAAGCCGGACAATATGGAGCATTGACATTTCATCGTCCCGGAAATGTTGATGATAAAGATAATCTGACCAGGTTGGTCAATCTATGGGGACAAATTTCGGAGCAAATACCATTGGTTTTTCCGGTTCATCCACGCACGTATAAGAATATCCTTCAATTTGGCTTGCAAGCTGACATTGATAAGTATCCTAATCTGTATTTTATTGAACCATTGGGCTATTTACAGTTTATTCATTTGGTGAGCCGTTCGGCTTTTGCATTGACCGACTCCGGTGGTATTCAGGAAGAAACTACGTTTATGAATATTCCCTGCCTGACTGTTCGGCCTAACACAGAGCGTCCGGTAACGGTGTGGGAGGGAAGCAACAAACTGATTAAGATGGAAGAGATAGTGTCAGAAGTGCAGTTGATTATTGCCGGTAAAGGCAAGCATGGTGCTACCCCAAGATACTGGGACGGACATACGGCCGAAAGAATCGTGAAGATGATTGATGAATTAAAATTCTAATTCAGGGATCGAAATAAAATATCAACTCCTTATGCCAAAAGATTTCACTCTTTCAACCTATAGACAATTATTAGTCACAATTGTACAAGCGGGTTATACTATTTCTACTTTTGAGGATTGGTGTGATGGTAAGGTGCAAGGACGTTATGTGATATTGCGTCATGATGTTGATCTGAAAACTAATAATTCACTTGTTACTGCCCGGATTGAAGCGGAAATGGGCATCCGGGCATCCTATTATTTTCGTGTTGTGCCGCAAAGTAATATACCGTCAATAATTAAAGAAATTGCTGCTTTGGGTCATGAAATTGGTTATCACTATGAGGATTTATCTTTGTTTAAAGGTGATACTGAAAAAGCGATTAAACACTTTGAACAACAACTGAATTATTTCCGTCAATTTTATCCGGTTCGTACCATCTGTATGCATGGTAGCCCGGCATCTAAATGGGATAATCGTGATTTATGGCGAACGTATAATTATCGGGACTTTGGACTAATTGGTGAACCCTATTTCGATTTATTGAATAATAATTCGGTTGATGATATTGTTTATTTTACAGATACTGCTCGTATGTGGGATGGTGATAAGTATAATGTCAGGGATAAATTGTTGACGATAACAAAACCAAACAAGAAATCAACCACTGAAATTCCAACAGACAAACTCAAACAATCTGATTTGAAGTTGACTTCTAAAGATAATGCAAATTTAAAAACTCATACAACGTTCGATGTGATAGATTGGATGAAAGCCAACCAAAATCAAAATCTGATTATGATAACAACGCATCCTCAGCGTTGGACTGATAACTCATTTCAATGGTATATTGAATTATTG
>DATFAW010000326.1:0-6453 GCA_035254165.1 Paludibacter sp. | reverse complement strand
GCTACACTGCCATAACGTTGACCTTGCAATCGCCGAGGATCTTCAACTTCTGCTAAACATTCTACTAAACTCATAGCGTTTTTTTTTGCAAAGATAATGATTTCAAAGAACTTTTTAGAACTTAACAGCCCTGCCCTAAAGGGGGGATTAAATAACTTTCGTCTCGTTCTTTTTGCATATTCAGAAATTGGTTTAAATATTTAGTACTAATTATGTTCCCCTTTAGGGGTTAGGGGTAAATTTTAAAAGAAGATGAGCTTACAAAACGCAATAGATTTTATATCGAAAGTAGATTCGAATACGGATTTTCGGAGGTCATGTTATGCCAATAAATCGCAGGCAGAGTTGTTGAAAATGTTGAAAGCTCAAGATATGGCTTTTACGCCTGATGAAATTGCAGATGCATTTAATGTGCTAGAACTGAAATGCCAAACATATGAGCAGGCAGGAAGAGTAAAAGAACTGAAAGCCTGGTTTATGTTGTTTCGGCAGGTGTGATTTTAGTTAGAACCAAGAGTCAACACTTTAGGAGCGAATATTCTGCGACACCCATTTATAAAAAATACCAACATAAAATTATGTTGGTATCCTTCCGTTTAAATATTACTGATTTTGTGTGATTGATTCCCAGTACTTCTGCAGGTTATAATGATGACTAGCTAAAACTCATCGTTTGCGTACAAAACGCTTGAGCATAGCTGGTCGAATTCGAAAATTTCTTCTTCCTTAAAAAAACGGGCTATTTCTATTTGGGCATTTTCAACGGTATCCGAAGTGTGTAATATGTTTTCCTGAATGCTGACACTGTAATCGCCCCGGATGGTTCCCATAGCAGCTTCCCTGCCATTTGTGCAGCCTGCCATAGTGCGTGCTACTTGTACACTATCTATTCCTTTCCAACAACAAATGATTACCGGAGTCAACATCATGGAGTCTTTAATCCGTTGAAAGAAAGATCTCTCGCGTAAATGTGCGTAATGTTCGTCTAGAATTTTGTCATCCAATTGCATCATTTTCAAACCGCTTAATTGTAATCCTTTTCGTTCGAAGCGATGAATAATTTCACCGATTAAATCTCTTCTTATTGCGCAGGGTTTGATGATGATAAGTGTCTTTTCCATAAATAGGGCTATTTTTGTTTATTGATAAATATAAATAAAAACGGCTTCACGTTGGGTGAAGCCGTTGCAGGTAATTAATTTGTTGTTTCAATTGAAACGGAGATCTCCGCAATTCGTTTCTCCACTAAGTCTTTTATTAGATCGATTCCGGAAGCCATAGTTTCCAGTTCTTCGGTAGATGGCGTTCGATAGCCGAATCCGTCTAATGAACAGATTGCTTCAAACTTGCCTATCAGAATGGCGGTTTGTTTCATGCTGTCTGTCAATTCCGGTTCAAAAGGAAGCGCTTCTTTGTAAAGAGCTACTGGCATATGGTGTGTTGCATTCCAATCGTATCGAGCCAACAAGGCCACAAAATACTTCTCGATACTCATTACTGCAAAGTTATAAAGCAAATCGTTGTCGAAACGTGATTTTTCATTACTCAAGCTTTTTTGAAATGTAGTAAAAAAGCTGTTAGCATAGCGCAGGCTGGAAATTGCTAATGCCGTCATTTCTTTATCCGGGACTATTGTTGTTGACATATTATTTAAAATTTACAGTTTTTTATATTCATGATCCTGCAAGCGGGATGCCGCTTCGTTTTATTTACTGATTTATATTGAATTCCAATTGATTTTTCCGTTCAAAACCGGCAGTGTATAAATCCAGCAATTCTTCTTTTGTGATGGCACGTTTCAGCGCATCGGCACATTCTTTTACTTTATCGAGCAATAACACGCAGTCTTCATCGGTATAAGGCAGATTTGCTTCGGACAAATAATACATGATAGTTGATTTGCCGCTATGCTTGCCAATCAGAAATTTTTGTTCTTCTTTTCCTATTTTCTCTGCCGAAATGAGCTGATAAGTACTTCGGTCTTTCAGCAAGCAGCGTGTGTGAATGCCACTTTCGTGCGTCAACACCAGGCTTCCGGTAACCGGTTTACTCTCGCTGAGCGGACGCTTGGCTACTTTGGCTGCGTAATCGCTCAGTTCCGAGAAGCTTTCGGTTCGCAGGGTACTTGAAATACCGGAACTCAATTCCAACGCCATGGCTACTTCTTCCATGGCGGCATTGCCAGCCCGTTCTCCCAGTCCGTTGATGGTGGTGCTCAAGCAATTTGCTCCGGCCATGTAAGCTGCCAGGGTATTGGCAGTTGCCATTCCCAGGTCGTTGTGAGCATGAATTTCCAGCGGTAACTCTTTCTCCACACTGCGAATGGATGAAACCATTTCGAAAGTGGTCACAGGATTCAATAACCCAACTGTATCGGCTAAACGGACACGTGAAGCGCCAAATGCATTGGCTGCAGAAACAAATTCTTTGAGAAATCCCGATTCGGCCCGCGAAGCATCTTGTGCGCCAATGGTCACATAATCGAACATTGGATAGGCAAATTCGATCAGTTCCTGCATTTGTTGAATAACCCACTTCGGGGTTTTACCCATGGCTTGCATCAGTATGGGCGAAACAGGGAATGAAATGTGCACCCCGTTTGTCCCGGCCGATTTGGCTGCACGGATGTCGTTCTTGTTAGCACGGCACCATGAAAGCGTTTTAAATCCGAAACCCATTTCGCAAATAGTACGAATATTGTGTACTTCCGTTTCACCCATTGCAGGGGTCCCGATTTCAATTTCAGGAACACGAGCACCATCTAATAATGCCGCAATACGAATTTTCTCCGAAAGGGAAAATACAACGCCCGGTGATTGTTCGCCGTCGCGGAGTGTGGTGTCGATAAAGTAGGGTAGATGACCCCCAACCCCTAAAGGGGAGTTTGCCCCTAGCCCCTGAAGGGAAACAAAGTTACTTTGGTCTGATGTATTCTTTCTATTGTTCATAATTCAAATTTCAATAATCAGTTGTAATATTTTTTTGTTCCCCTTCAGGGGTTAGGGGTTGTTTTATTTAATCCGCTATCGAATATTTCTCGCACAGCTCGTCTTCTTCGAGCGCGTCGAATATTTCATCGATAACAGCTTCCGATTCAACGCCACCATACCAGAAGTTATTCGGATGAATGACCATGACCGGACCCTGCGAACATACGTTCAGACAGGCGGTGGTGCTTACTGCTACGTCCAGGCCGCGGTCGGACGCTTCTTCTGATATATACTGAAGCAAACTGGCTGCTCCTTTTTTGTTGCATGCTCCTTGAGCATCGCCTGCTACCCTGAACGAGTTGCATACCAAAATGTGATACTGAGGTTTTTTCATAAAAATGGACCCCCTGCCCCCTAAAGGGGGTTTTGGAGTAGTGATTTTAATAGTGTTTATATATATTGTTTAGAAATAAACTAACTTAGTTCCCCGCAATTTATCCCGATTCATCGGGAGGGGTTCTCACCCGCATCCCTGTGCATTGCCTTTGCAACTGCTGCCGCATTTGAAAGCATCGGGTTTGGCAATGGAACGGATCACCTTGTTGTTGTATACGCCTTCGAGCCCTTCGTCGATAAGGCCGGTCATTTCAACTACGTGAATGCCACAACCTTTTAGCATGGCTTTCGGGTTTTCGCCTACACCACTGACCAGTATGGCGCGACAGTCTTTCAACGTGCGGGCCAGGTTCAGCCACCGTTCATCGCTGCCACCTTTGGGTGGTGTGTTGCGCACTTCCACCAGTTTGAAGCCTTTCGGGCTTTGTTCGAAAATGTATAGGTTCATGGCTTCGCCCAAGTGGAGGTTTACCAATAAACCTTCGTTGGTACCCACCGCCACATAAGGCCGGTTGGTGGTATCCATTTCTTCTGCTCGTGAGGAATATTCTTTCAGCAGCGCATGTGTTTCGCTTAGATCCTGACCCAGCAGTCCGGCAGCATCTGCCCGGCAACGGGCACAATGGCTCATTATCTTCAAGTGGTCGGAACATAAGGTACGGGTTTTGAAAATCATCTTGGTATCCGGTTTCTCCACTGTTTCGAAAGGTGTTTCGGCAGTTGGAATCAACGGAATGCAGTTGATAACATCGGCTCCCAGTTCAGCGCATTTGCGAGCCACTTCGGGGATATGGTCTTCGTTTATTCCCGGAATGATAATGGAATTGATCTTTACCGTGATTCCTCTGGCTTTCAATTTCGGGATACATGCCAGTTGTCGTTCCAACAGGATGGCTGCGCCTTCTTCGCCACGATAAATCTTTTTATTGAACCGGACCCATTTGTATATTTTAGCCGTAATCTTTGGATCGATGGCGTTAATGGTGATGGTTACGTGCGAAACATTCAATTCGGCAATCTCATCAATGTAAGGCTCCAAATCAAGTCCGTTGGTGGACAGGCAGAATATCTTATCGGGAAACTTTTTACTTACGCGACGCATGGTTTCCACCGTTTCTTCGGGGTTGGCAAACGGATCGCCCGGGCCGGCAATACCTATCACTGCAAGATTCTCAATTTTGCCATCTAAATCTTTTAAGTATTCAACTGCCTGAAATGGCGCTAAAACAGACGATGTTACACCCGGACGACTTTCGTTTACGCAGTCGTACTTGCGATTGCAATAATTACATTGTATATTGCATTTTGGAGCTACTGGCAGGTGAACACGTGCATTGGTATGCTTTGCTTCTTCGTTGAAACAAGGATGTGCTTGTTTTCTTTCTTCGGTCATTTCCATATTCAGTTTTATTTGTGACCCCCTGCCCCCAAATGGGGGTTCCAGAACGTCTGTAACACAATCTTCTTTTATCTCAGTCTTAAAGTCCCCCATTTGGGGGATTTAGGGGGTCATCTTATAAATATTTATACCCAATCGGTGAATTTTCTTGTTTGTACGCTATCAAGGCATTCACCACGCGGTCAAAGAGTTCCTGTGTGCCACGGTAGCCGATGTGGTGCATGCGGTTGGCCCCGAAGCGGTCGTGAATGGGGAAACCTACGCGTACCAACGGGATTTTCAGCTCACGGGCAATGTAATAGCCTTTGCTGTTGCCTAACAGGAAGTCGGGTTTGAATTCGTCCGCTTTTTCCCGAAGGGTTTCGAAGTCGGCGCCTTTTATCCAGAAAGCTTCTACGCCAATTTCCTTCAACCAAGCGGCCATGGCGGTTACAAAATCCTCTTCGCCATAGATCAATGCTTTTTTGCCAAATACATATTTATGTGCATCAATGTAGGCATCTACCAGCCGTCCGCGTTCTTTGCGGTGCTTTTCGGGCAATTTTGTTCCACTGATTTCCTCCAGTATTTTGATAAACTTATCCGAAGCTTCGATACCAATCGGCAACGGCATTTGATTGTTCTTAATGTAATAAGTTGATTGCAACCACTCACCTGCGGTTTGCATCGATCCGCTGTTTGTTGTGCGGTTCACCGTTTTATTGAAAGCAGAACCAAATTCAATAGTCGACTTCGAATCGCCGATATGTTCAATGTCCGCCATGGTAGTGCCACCGGTTGGGATCAATTGGTATTCGGCAGTGTATTCGTTATCGAGCGTTTCGCTGAAATCGGGGAAAAGCACGTATTTTATTCCAAAATCTTCCAGCAATTCCTTCAAATACCGAAGGTCGGCAGGCGAAACCATGCCCGGGAAGATGTTCAGTGCTTCACCTGTTTCGTTGTATTTGGCGATAGCTTTTACGGCAGCCAGCACGGTGTTATGGAACCCTTCGGCGTGGCTGCCGCAATAGCTGGGGGTTGAAGTATGGATGAAAGTAGGTATGAAACTTCCATCCGCTTCATGAGACTCTTTGTAATGCCGTATATGTCCGGGGATATCTTCGCCAATCGTTTCCGACAAGCAAGTAGATGCTATGCCGATCACACTTGGTTTGTATTGCTTAATGATATTTTCTATCCCCGTAATGAAATTGCGGCTTCCGCCGTAAACGGTTGTTTCTTCGCTGAAATTACTTGATGCAATATCCACCGGTTCTTTGTAATGGCTGATCATGTACCGGCGTATGTAAGTAGCACAACCCTGGCTTCCGTGAATAAGCGGCACGCAGCCCTCAATGCCTTTGAACACCAACGATGCACCCAGTGGAGCACACAGTTTGCAGGAGTTGCGGGTGGAAACGTAACCCCTGGTCTCAGAAGTGCCCCTAGCCCCTGAAGGGGAACTGAAGTTACCCCCATCCCCTAAAGGGGAGTTTACCCCTAGCCCCTGAAGGGGAACTAAGTTAGTTTCGTCTATTATTTTTGTTTTTATATCTTTCATTTCAAATGGTTTTAAAGAACATAACTAATTCAGTTCCCCTCCAGGGGCAGGGCTGTTAAGTTCTAAAGATTATTTTTAAGAGTTCTTTGACATTATAGTTTGCAAAAATTTCAGTAGCCTGTTTGATGGATTTGCTTTCAGTTTTTAATATATTGAACGCAAAATCTCTCAGTAAAGCCAGAATT
>DATFAW010000325.1:0-3576 GCA_035254165.1 Paludibacter sp. | reverse complement strand
ATATTTGGATTAGTCTTGCCTTTTGGAGTCCTTTGCTATTTAATATACATTGCTAAAACTCCGAAAGAATTTCATCATGCATCTACCCTATCGAAATTCATCATGCTAGCAGGCGTGCTGTATAGTTTTATTTTCTATTATCTACAAGCAAAAGCGCATGGAATCAGTTTATTTAATTTATTTATAGCTAAATAGAACCAATTAATTAAATCATTGAACTGTTTTTTCATACAACTGTTTACTAAGTAATTTGATTTTCATTCAATAAATTACACAAATGCTATCTCATTTAAATTGCTATAATATAATTCTCGCATCACTGTCACCCCGTCGTGAAGAACTCTTACGCGGACTAAACATCCCTTTCGAAGTCAAGGTTATCGATATTGAAGAAACTTATCCAGCACAACTTGTTGGAGTTGACATACCTATGTATTTGGCAGAGAAAAAAGCGGATGCATATTTAGAATCAATGGATGAAAATACATTACTCATTACTGCCGATACAATCGTATGGCATGAAGGACATGTTTTTGGAAAGCCTAAAGACAAAGCCGAAGCTGCAAAAATGCTCAACTCCTTATCGGGTAAAACACACCAAGTTATCACCGGAGTTTGTATAAGCACTTTGACTCGACGAAAAACTTTCCATGTGATTTCAGAAGTTCGCTTTGCCCGCCTCTTACCGGATGAAATTGAGTATTATCTTCAGAATTTTCAGCCTTACGACAAGGCCGGGTCTTACGGAGTTCAGGAATGGATAGGATATATCGGAGTTGAACACATCGAAGGATCCTATTTTAATGTAATGGGATTACCTATCCAACGACTTTATTCCGAATTAAAACGATGGAAGAAGTAAACTTGACACAATCTTCCCTGCATTCCCAATAATGGTTGTTGATATGCCATCGTCTATAACAAAACAGACTTCATCAGGGAATATTCAGCAACTTATGAAGCTGCATAGACAGTCTCCATTGGGGATTTTTAGTTACAAAATCAATTGCATATTTTATATTCTCATCTGCTTGCTGAAAACGTTTCTTATTTTCACCTAAAAAGATAGGACTAACAAAATAATTATCGGACTCCGGTAATTCGGAAATATCAGGCACCACATCTCCGACTCCAATCGGATAGCGGAACTCATTAACATATTTAAAATTAACCCTCAAAATATCCGGTTGTACTTTCGGACTACATGAAATATATTGAATTCTACTTGGAACAGGGTTTGTTCCATTGGTTTCTATGCAGTTATAATAACCCGAAAAGTGTTCTAGTACTTCATCTGTTAGCTGTAAAGTTGGTTCACCACCAGTCCAGATAATTAAATTGTTAGGGTAATCCTCTGTTTTTGAAAGTCTCCGGACCTCTTCAAGTATTTGCGAAACCGACATCGCTTCAGCCTTGCTCCAATCTGTATCGCAATACCAGCAATTTTTATTGCAATTAGCCAACCGCACAAAAACAGCCGAGCGACCTAAGTTTGCACCTTCACCTTGAATGGACTGAAAAATCTCAACCACATTGAGAATGATATCAGAAGAATTACTCTTCATATCGACAATTTGTTTTGGGCGTTTCACTCATTTCTACGGCAACCAACAATGGGAACTGCGGTTTAAACAAATCAAAAATATACCTGCTCATATTTTCAACAGAAGTCTGAAAATCAAACACATCATTCAAATGCCTATGATCAAGTATATTATTAACCCAATCTGAAATTGGTTTTAAATCATTATAATCCTGTACAAAACCGTCTTTATTCGGTTCTCCTCGTAGAAATATTTTCAACGTATAATTATGTCCATGAATCCGACCACATGGATGTCCATCTTTCAAGCCATTCAATTGATGACTCGCCGAAAAATGAAATTCTTTACTGATAGTGTACATATATTTTCCCTCCAAATATTATTGGATTTTCCTGTTTCTACAAAAATAACAAATTAATCTTACCTTTTATTCTTATTTTAATTTTTTACCATTCTTTTAAAACAAACTTACAAACAAAGCTATGTTCAATAGTGTGACAATTACACCCAATAAATAAAGGATGATTTTAGAAAACAAGGTATTTTTATACTTGCCCATAACCTTTTTAGAAGATGTAAGATAAACCTGTAAGAAAATGGTAAAAGGAAGTTGAACACTTAAAATCATCTGGGAAATTATCAGTCCTTTAAATGGATTAGTAATCAACAAAATAATTCCGAAAGCAATCAATAATGAAATAGCCACACCTACCCGCGAGTGATTATCCTTAATATCATAGGGTTCCTTATACATTCCGGCAAAAATTGATCCTGCCGCCATACCCGAAGTAATAGTCGACGCCACACCTGAAAATAACAATGCCACGGCAAAAACGATCGCTGAATTATTACCCAATAAAGGTGTCAATAAATGATTTGCTTGTTGAAGTTCCGATACAGGCGTTTTGGTTCTAAAAAAAGTGGCAGCAGCCAATAGGATCATAGCACTATTTATTCCCCAACCAACCAACATAGAAACCAGCGTATCCAAAAACTCGTACCTAAGCTGTTTTTTTATTACCTTTTCATCTTTCAGGTTCCATTGGCGGCTTTGAATAATCTCGGAATGAAGAAACAGGTTATGGGGCATCACTACAGCACCCAGCACACTCATAATTACCAGCATGGAACCCTTCGGAAATGACGGTGTAACCCAACCTGTCATAGCTCCGTTCCAATCAATTTGAACTAACGAAAGCTCATACAAAAAAGACAAACCAATTACAGATACAAAAGCAATAATCCATTTTTCAATAACTTTATATGAATTGGTATACAACATAATCATTACAAAAATAGTAACCAGCAATGCCCCCGCCCGTATAGGAATATTAAACAACATTTCCAACGCAATAGCACCTCCCAGGATCTCTGCCAACGAAGTGGAAACAGAAGCCAGCATAGCCGATGATAGTAATAATTTGGAGTAAGCCGGCTTCAAATAAATGGCGGCAGCCTCCGACAAACAAAGGCCTGTAGCAATACCTAAATGCGCCACGTTGTGTTGCAGTATGATTAGCATAATGGTAGACAAAGTCACCATCCATAGCAGTGCATAACCATATTCGGCACCGGCAGCCAGGTTCGATGCCCAGTTGCCCGGATCAATAAAACCAACAGTTACCAACAAACCCGGTCCAATGAATTTTAGAATATCCAAACCGCCTAAAATAGGTCTATAATTTTTGCGGTCAATGTCTTTAAAAAGTTTAAACATGTATTATACTGTATTTTTCAATATTTTCAACAAAAAAGGCATCAATAGTTTTGTTCACTTTGATAAGCAATATACTCCTCACCTATGTGCTCTATCATGAATTTCTCTTCTATCCTTATTCTATAAATAAAACCAATCGCTACAGAAACTAACATCTACAGCACAAACAACCAGTTGTCCTGCGCGACATATATTCCGATAAAGATAATTAGCTGTCCCCAATAGCCCCGATTCAGGATGTACTTATACAATCCGGGTACTATTAATTCGTGGTTTTCTATCTTGGTAACAGTATAAACAAAATATTGTTTAAGC
>DATFAW010000324.1:0-2619 GCA_035254165.1 Paludibacter sp. | reverse complement strand
TTAGGATTTCTGCTGTTATTATTCGGATGATAGTAAGGGTTCCAGTTGTAATAATAGGGATTCCAATTATAATTCCAATTGTTGCTTAGCATTGGATTATAGAATGGATGATGTTGGTATGGATTTTGGTACATGCTCATTCTCCTATCATGGTTCTATATTCACCCCTTCATTCTATTCAGTAGCCCAATGGCAGGTAAGTAAAATAGGTAAAGATGGGCAAAAGCCCAATTTTTTATAAACGGGTTCGGTTTTGAAGAAGAAACTGTTTTTTAGCAACCCATTTAGCAACGCAATAAGCGGGGTTATTAACATTTAATTAGCAATTATAAAAGCAATGGAATTTGTTTTCCATTGCTTTTTAAAATCTAGGCTCAGTTACTAATCGGTGTTATTTAGACCAAAAAACAACCTAACCAAATAAAGATAGGTTTACTACTGTTATTCAGCTATTTAATCCGTTTGTTCAGTTTTCGCTATACTGCGCCTTTAGCTCCTTAAAATTACCACATATTGTTGATTGGTATTGAAACAAATTCTAAAAATGTTTCGTTTATAATTGTTATAAGCAGCGGATCTATATGCTAAGGGGTTGAGTTCATGAAAAAGTACATTTGTGTTTCATTGTTGATGTTAATAGCTCTCATCGTTATAAACGGTTGTTCCTCGAAAGGTCAACAGCAAACAAGCCCAAATGAGTACCCGCCAGATAAAGCAGTACAAAATGGCGATGTTTTAAATAACCGGGCCAAAGTTTTTAATGAAGAAAAATTAGTGAATTTTATAAAGAACGTTCAGGATGGAAAGCAGGACAAAATAAGAGTAACTGGTTATACAATTGAAAGTGACGCAATTATTCAAGACTTGAAATATGATGGAAAACAAATCGAAAGAATCGAAGATACCACAAGAGATAAGTTCGGAAGTCAAGATATTACCAAGACTACTTGTTCTAAAATCGGGGAGGAAATAGTAGAGGCAGGCGGAAACAAATATAAACAGTATTATTTAAGTCAATGTAATGGCATATCAGCATCTAAGATTTCGATTCTTCAATCACCAGAACCATTGAAATAGTGAACCATTAGGTTCTTTTTTAACTGAATAAACTATCCTGTGCCGTTAGCTTTTTACCCAACAACAAAACAAATAAAAAGAAAAATTCTAATATAATATTAACAGAGGGAGGCGAATGACGATATGGCTTATGTCAGCCAATCGCTTTAACTTAGCCAATTTTGTTCGTCCCCACCAAATCCTCGATTTCTAATTGCTTCACAATGCGTCGATTATTCCGCCTATTTTCAATCCAATTTAGAAAGTCTTTATCATCTAAAATATTAAGAAGAAAGGTATCCACAACTTCACTTTCACTGTACTCCGTATATTCGGCGTAGGTTTTAACAATACCCCTTACACACTCGGAAATAAGCCAGTCCACCTTATCTGCTCTGTTGTTTTTGGGTTTGATAAACTTCAAGGTGTTTTTTCGTCTTTACTCAGGTAATTATTGAATGTTGATCCAAGCATCACCTTTCCATGTATGAATGTGATACCAATTAGCAAACTTCTCAAAGACAGTTACCGTTTGCGGGGATAGTTCGCCCAATATTTTTGACTCTTGAGCTGCTCGTTCATACATGGTTACATTTTTCGTTAATGTAATAGTTTGGTCAACTTTCACTGGTGGTCCTACTTGTGTCATTCCATTCAGATAACCAACATTCAGCTTTACGGTTGAATAGTTCGTGAAGTCACCTTTTCCTCCTGCTTCAAAAGGATGGATTCCTTCGTCATAATCACCAGAAATTACTACGAAACCAATTTCTTCTCCATTCTCATTATAAAATTTTAAACCTGCACCTATTTGGTTAGCTGTTGATTGATGTCCGGTTATTTCCACTTGACCGTTTACCTTTGTATTATCTCCATCTTTTGTTAATACAAGATTACCGACAGAAAACCCATTGATGTCGGGATCGGTAATCTCAAGGTTACTTGTTTTGACTGTTTGATTATCATACACTACTTTCGCTCCATCTAAAGTCACGATAACAGTAGGACCATTTAAATTGGAATAATCAACTTGTGCGCCCACAGTTTCAGAAAATAAACGAATTGGAATATAGATTCTGCCTTTATAATTTAACATGCTCATTTGGTTAGAGTTAGGATAATCATTAAATATTTGTGTTTTTCCATTTACATGGAAAATAGTAGTTGTGAAATTATCCCATATTGGTGCATCTTGAATGAGTTGTGTTTGTGTTGAACTGCTTTGTGTGTCTTGTGTTTGTGGATAATCGTATTTTTTATTCAAATCGTAATTCAATGTTACATCAAGTGAAGGTTGACGATTGCTTGTTGTAGAATGATCTTGATAATCAACTTGTGCTCCTATACATTCACCAAATGCACGAAGTGGGATATAAGATTGATTATTATAATTTAAAATGATGTTACTTGAATTAAGCTCTTTTGTAGATCCATTTTGATGAAAAATCACTTTTGCTGGAAATATCAAAGGATGTAATGAATGGTCTATATATGCCTGTTCAACACTCGTTAAAGCATATGACGAACTTGCGAAAGTTGATACTACCAATATTGCACTTAAAG